>VXPQ01000035.1 GCA_009839485.1 Bacteroidetes bacterium SB0662_bin_6 | reverse complement strand
TTACCATAATATAGGGGATAGATACGGGTTTGTCAAGTTAAATATATAATTCCCTAAGCAGTTGACAACAAAACACGTGCATACACAACATGGATGAACGGTCATTGACGCAGAACGATGCGTTGCCGAGGGGGGAAATACCGTTCGATCAGCACCAAAAGCAATGGCTGCTGGAGTTGCGGCACTCGAACGCTGATGCCTTTGACGCGCTCTATAGGGCGTTGTCCGAGCCCCTGCTACGCTATGCCTGGATGTTGACGCGAGACGAGGACATGATCTATGATATCGTACAGGAAGCGTTTCTCAAGCTCTGGCATAAACGGGCGGAGCTCGATCCCGAGCAATCGATCAAAGCCTGGCTGTTTCGGGTTGTGAGAAACCTGGCCTATAAGGTGCATCGCACGAGGCGTATCCGCAGCGAGGTGGCGTTGGATCGGGAATCGCCCTTGCGTGAAACGCCTGAATCGAACTACATGGGGCAGGAGTTGGATCGGCTCATCCAGCAGTGGGTCTCGGAGATGCCTCCACGCCGCCGGGAAGTGTTTCAGTTGAGCCGTGTCGGATGCATGTCCCACCAGGAGATAGCCGATGTTCTGGCAATCTCCGGCAAGACCGTCAACAACCATCTGGTGGAAGGACTTCGGTTTCTTCGCGGTAAGCTCCAGGCCTATGGATTAAACGAATACATGCCATGACAGCGCACAAGCCCCCGTCCTCCGACCCGGTTCGGGACGCCCTCGAGCCCCTCGAAGAAGACGAACGTTCCGAACTCACAGCGACCTGGGCAACCGTCCGGGACGATTCTACGTGGCCCGGCATCGATGCAAATCGACGCGACCGGATAGGAGCGTTTCTCAGCGCCCATGCCCGGGCCGGGTCTCGTGAAATCCGGGAGGAAAGGATACCGTTACGGCCGCTGCTTCGCCTCGTCCGCCGGCGCTGGGTCGTGCTGTCTGCTACCGCCGCCGCCGTAGTGGGCATAGTTGCTATAGGATTGGCCTTGCGGTACGGATGCTCCGTTCGCAGTTACAGTAGCGGAGATGGTACTGTCAGCTATTCCTGGGAGTGCGAGGATGGCCCCAATCAATGGATCTATTTTTATCAAACCGGCCCAACGGGTTAATCCCAACCCAACACGAAACCCGGTGGAAATGGCCATGAAAACAACCAGGAACCTTACCGCCATTGTAGCTCTAATCCTGTTTGCAGGATGCGGTACCGCAACGGACTCTACGTCCCCGGCTCCGGTTGGAAACACAGATGCTTCGTTCAGTTCGACCATGGTCGTGAAAGCGGAGGACAGTCAGGGATACAAACCCCAGGGAGCGGAAATCGCTAATGCCATGAATGAGGCAGGGACAAGAATGCGTGAGCTGACAAGACAGTACCACGCAGGAGACATAACTGCCGAATATCTGAGCAAAGAGGCTGACAAGATCGTGGCGGAGCATACGCAGAACCCGATCGTGCGCACAGTCATACCCCAGTTGGTATCTCATGCGGCTTTAAGTGCATTGTTAGAGAGCAAAAACCCTGAGGCCATCAAGCCGCAAATAGCACACCACACACAGGCTTTGGTCGCAACAAACTCTCCGCATGCCGAAGAGGTTGCCCGTGCCCTTGAAGTACTTGGCGACTACTGGACAAGTGAAGAGATCGAGACCGCGGCGAACAAGGCCGTGGACAATGCCGAGTATTACCTCGCACGGCCAGCGCACAAAATGGACCAAGCTTCACAGGACCAGCCCGATAATGAGGTTCCCCTGGAAGAACTCCAGGACAGCAGATCAAGGGCGAAAGCCGACATCGGCTCCGGCATAAAACAGCTGGAAGCGATACTTGAGCGCTAAAGACACTATCAAGCGACATGATTCCGGAATATTTAACTCGCCTTGACAACATCCAGATTTTGGATTCGCAAAAAAATGACAAGGAATCACTTGAAAACCTCATAATAGGAAAAGCCTACAAAGAATTCCTTAAAACGGATGCAGCACGTGCAGAAAAGATTGATATCCTGCTCGCGCTCGATTATATCCATGAAAATCTATTATCGCGCTCCCTGTCCGTACAGCAGGTAATTACGAAATGCCGTATTCGGACACATGCATTCCATGAACGATTTGCAAGCGAAGTTGCGTTAAGCAGCAATGTGCGGAGAACGCCTGGAAAATACATAGAATGGGCTCGTATCCAGGTGGCCCGACGTATACTCGATAATAATAGTAATGGCTATTATATGGCGGAACTGGCATACAAGGTCGGTTTCGCCTCTTACCCCAGTTTCTATCGGGCTTGTCGTAAACACCTGGGCTGCAAACCGTCGGATATTTTGGGCATGAGTAGCACCGCCGCGAATTGATTGGCCCTCTTTTCTTCCTGCTGCATGCCGGAGTCGGCGGCGCAAACACTGAGGGTCTTTCCGATCCGTATGGGGTGTAGTCCTTATCGGGAACCGGCAAGTTTTCCGCTGGTGCCCCATCCCCGACCAATTGAAAGTGAATCGCCGACTAATTGAAAGTCAACTCCCGACTAATTGAAAGTGAGCCACCGCCTAATTGAAAGTCAACCATCGGCTGAATGCAAGGTTAGCCCCCGGCTGAATGCAAGGTTTGGGGGAAATGGGCCTGTCCGAGACGACAGGCAAGCATATGCCGGAGGCGGTTCTAAAGGAGGAGGCGCACCGTCCCGGTTATTCACCGCACGCCCCGGAAGACACATGAGTAAGCTCTTTGTATAACTAATTTTTAAGATTTGTAAAGGAATATTTAAACATTTGTTTAGTTATATACTTTACAAATATGTAGAATATTTATATATTTGTAAACCTCCGTCATAGACCAGGCGCTACCCTTGATAGGACAACGACTCAAAATCGCCCGCGCCGCCTCGGGGCTTTCGCTGCGCGGCCTGTCGGACAAAATCGGAAACCTCGTGAGCGCTCAGGCCATCAGCTACTACGAGCGTGATGTGACCACGCCGGGTTCGGACGTTCTCCTTGCCCTTGCTGCCGCACTCGACGTCTCTTTGGATTACCTGGTTGGAACCCAGGACATGACGGTGGAGAGCATCGATTTTCGCAAAAAGAAAATCACAAGGAAGCGTGAAGTGGCGCGCGTCGAGGCCACCATTCTGCATGACCTTGAGCACTACCTTACGATCGAAAACATCCTTGGCCTGCCGGGCTTGGACTGGGACAAACCGCGCGAAGCCCCCTACCCTGTCGTCAACGATCTATGGGAAGCCGATCGGGCTGCGCATCTTTTGCGCAACGCCTGGAATCTTGGACTGGACCCTATCCCGAACCTCACAGGGCTTTTGGAGGAACACGGGATCAAGGTGTTGTCGATAGACCTCACGAATAATATCGCCGGGCTGACGGCTCGCGTACGCCAGGAAAACGAAGATATCGTATCCGTGATTGTCGTAAACGGTCAGGAGTGCGGCGAGCGGCAACGCTTTACCATTGCCCATGAACTCGGGCACCTGATGCTGGATGTAGCCCCTGCTATGGATGAGGAAAAGGCTGCGCATCGCTTTGCGGGAGCATTCCTCATGCCGGCAGAAATGGTATGGGCTGCCGTAGGCAAGCACCGCCACTCCATAGGTTACAGCGAGCTTTTCGCCCTCAAGAACCTTTTCGGCGTAAGCGTGCAGGCTCTTACGTACAGATGCAGGGACCTCGGCGTCTTTAACGACACATTGTTCCGCAGACTCTTCCGGGATTTTTCCCGCCGCGGCTGGCGCAGTCCGCCTTACGAGGAGCCATTTCCATTGCAACGCGAAAAGCCGCAACGTTTCGAACGCTTGTGCTTTCGCGCCCTATCCGAAGATGCGGTGTCAGAACCTAAAGCGGCCGAATTGCTGGGTATATCGGTGCATGAATTACACCGGCAAATGGCAGAACCTCCATCAAATTAATCGATGAATGAGTAAGCATAATGACGGTGCTGCAAATCCAGATGTACTGTGTGCCCGGCTACGGACAATCCAAAGCCACCCGCGTTGCAGATTGCCGAAAAAAGAAATCTCAAAACGAATCGCCATGCTGGCGGGTGTGTCCAGTGGCTTCAAACATCCGAAATGAGTCCGAGATGGATCAGGCGCGTGGTCATGGCCTGAGGACTCACCTTGAAGCGCCGGGCAAGGTTCGGCAGTTCGTCGTCGCGGCTTGGATCGAAGGGGTGTTCCGCGACCGCAGCCCGGACCTGATCGGCGGGCATGAGAAGCGCCGCCGCGAATTGATTGGCCTCCTTTTCTTCCTGCTGCGTACCGGAGCCGGAGTCGGTGGCGCGCAAGTCGATGTGAAGGGGGTTGTCGATATACGCCTTTTCTCCCTCTCCCCTGTGCAGCATGTAATGGGCGATCTCGTGGGCAATGGTGAAGCGCTTGCGGTGTTCGTGATGTTTCGCATTGACGCCGATCACGGCGCCATCCTCGTCCCGAACAATTAGCATCCCTGAACAGTCTTCGCCGAGATCCGCCTCGTCGACCCGGATGCCGAGATATCGAGCGATTTCATCCACGGGGACCGGAGCCTGCGCCATGCCTGCCTCCTGCAAAAGCTCCCCTGCTTTCTTTTCGAGTTCTTCGGTCGGTATGGGAGAAAATTCTCCGGCGTCTTCGGACGAAGACGATCGTATCATCCGGATCAGCGCGCGAGCCACTACGCCCGTCAGCGCTCCGCCCGCAACAACGCCCCCCACCCCAGTGGCAAGACCAACCCCCGAACCTATGCCGGTTGCAAGACCACCCGTCCCCCCGAGAAGGCTTCCGATCAGGAAAGCAAGCGGTTTTTCCCGCAACCAGGCCGGGCCGGAAACATCCGACATCTCTTCTTCGCCTTGCGTATCCGCCTCAGACGCAGGCAACAGCGAGTGCATATCGACTTCGAGCGCCTCCGCAATATCCGAGAGCGTATGTAGCCTGGGCCGTTGCCCGCCGCTCTCGATATTCGCGATGGAACCCCGCGTAAGCCCGCAACGCTCCGCAAGTTCGGTCTGGGAAAGCCGAATCTCACGCCGCCGTTCGGCCACGTTCCGCCCTACGCGCTTGTAGATTTCCTCTGATTCGGGAACTCGTCGCATGGCGTGCTTATAGAAGCACAATACCCGCTTTTATTGCCATACATTTCTTGTGTTTGGCAAGATCTGTGCCTGTACGGCGCAAGACCTCATACAATGAAGCATACGGAAAACGTCCCCACCGTGTCAATTATTGCCAGACAATGAAGATATTTTATTTATTATAAATTCTTTTAAATCATATATTAAAGACAAAAAATATTGTAGGGTGGATTTTTCGAAAGGGTGCGACAGGGGCAGCTCCTGACTATGGTATAAGGATTTTTTGTCTAATAAAAATGTGTATCATTCCTTGACATTATGCTTTTTATTGAATAACATTCATGTTCCCGGCTCCATTTTCGCGCACCCGCAGGACGGCTAAAACATGGCAGAAGATCGAGAAAGTCAGGTTTACCATCCTCGTCCATCCGGAAACCGGATCCCGGCAAAATCGGCCCGGCAACAGACTGTATTCACCCAAACCCCAGCGCATCATGAAAGCACAGCCGAATTCCACCCCCTACCACCACCGCCTTGCCCTCGTATGGATCGCCAACGCCATGAAGCGCATAGACCGCCGGAGCAACGAAGCCCAGGCATTGATCAAATGGATACGGGAAAACGCCTTCGACCTGTGCGTCGGATTGAACGGGAAGGGGGGCGCGACGGATGCGGCATCGCTTGTCAAAGCTACAACGGACATTCCCGTTTCAAAAATCACGAGAAGAGGCAGAAGAAAGTTCAGGAGGATGGTGTCGGACCATGACCTTATGGATGAGTTGCTGGATGACTTTATGGATTCCGACGACGAAGGTAACGCCACGGGTTCGGACAAGGCATGGCGCCGCTTGCGGAAACACATCGAGAAGCTTTGCAAAGATGCAAAAGGAATTGGCCCGGACCGCACGGCCGTCCGCCTGCAGGAACTCGCCGGAATCGCCCACCTCGCACCGGAAGACGTATGCATCCTGGAATTCGTATTGCTCTACCAAACGCATCCGTTGCTCGAATCTCTGGTGGACGACTTCTTGCTGCACCGGCATTGCCGGACATTGAGCGCCAAGAACAATTCCATGCCCTGCTTTCTCGGCATGTCCGCCAATGCCGTCCGAAGGCGTCTGGCCGACGATGCGCCGCTGGTCGCTTCCGGGCTGCTGGCCGTGGACAGCGACGGCGACATCGACATGGCGTCCCGATTGGAAAAACTGGCCTGGGAATCCGAAGAAGAATCGGACGTGCGCCGCCTGTTGCTCAGCGCCAGCAAGCCGACAGAACTGGACTGGTCCGATTTCGACCATGTGGCCGAAGACCGGGATTATCTGGCGAAAATTCTTGAGGGGGCGCTCCGACAAGGCGCCAAAGGCGTTAACATCCTGTTGTACGGCCCGAACGGCACGGGCAAAACGGAACTGTCGAAGGTGTTGGCCAACCGGCTCGGCGTGACCCTGTTCGGGGTCGGGGAAAAGGACGAGCGCGGCGGCGAGCCATCGCGGGGCGAGCGCCTCGCCGACCTCCGGCTCGCGGGATGCCTGCTCGGCAAGGACCCGAACGCACTCCTGTTGTTCGACGAAATGGACGATCTGTTTTCCGGTGGGGCCATGATGTCTTTTCTCCTCGGATTTATGTCGGACCGGGGATCCAGGGGCATGCGCAGCAGCAGGTCCAAACTGTTCATGAACCGCCTCCTCGAAGAAAATGCGGCGCCCACCATCTGGACCACCAATCATGCGGAATCCACAGACCCTGCCTTCCTGCGCCGCATGACCTACGTGGTCCACCTCAGGAAACCACCCACGCGGGTACGGGAACGAATCCTCACGCGCCAACTGGGAAAAAGCGATGTGTGCATCGAGCCGGAATATGTTGAGAAACTGGCGAGCCGCTTCGAGATGCCGCCCGGCGTGGTGGACGGTCCGATACGCGCGGCTGCCCTCCTTCCGGAAGGCGACAGACATGCCCTGCTTGAACGCGGGTTCGGCAATATTGCCGCCCTGATGCGCTGCGAGAGACCGTCGCAAGCCCCTCCCGCACGCTTCGACCCGGCGTTGATCCGGGCCGATCAGGACCTGGTCGATCTCGCCGAGCGCCTGACCGGCCAAGACGCAAAACCCTTCTCTATTTGCCTGCAAGGCCCGCCGGGCACCGGCAAGAGCGCCTACGCACGCTACCTTGCGGAGCGCATGGGCATGGAAGTACTGCACAAGCGCACCTCCGATTTGCTATCCATGTGGGTAGGAGCATCGGAGCAGAACATCGCCGAGGCGTTTCGGGAAGCACGCGACACCCGTTCGTTCCTGATATTCGACGAGGCGGATTCGCTGCTTGCCGACCGTCGCAGGGCGCACCGAAGTTGGGAAGTGACCCAGGTGAACGAGATGCTGACGCAGATGGAAATGCATCCGCTGCCATTCGCCTGCACCACAAACTTCGTGGAGAAGCTCGACGACGCCACGTTGCGGCGCTTCCTGTTCAAGGTAACCCTGCGCTACAGTTCGCCCGAGCAGGCCGCCGGCCTGTTCCGCGCCTACTTCGATATGGAGGCGCCGGAGGTACTGTCGAACCTGAAGGCGTTCACGCCCGGCGATTTTCCGGTGGTGCGCCGCAAGGCCGAGGTAACCGGGCAACTGGACGACGCAGACGCGCTCGTAGCCATGCTCAAAGCGGAGTGCGACGCCAAGCCGAATCGGCCGAGCGGGATGGGGTTTAGGGCGGCGTGAGTTGGAAACAAGTACACACGAAAAACACACTGATTAAGCCTCAATAACTATGGAATGCACACAATACTTTGCATAGTATAGGGGCCAAGCTGAGTCGTTGCCCCTGTGCGTGCGCCGGAAAGCAAGGCTAAGGCGGGTGAAGTGGTCAGGTAGCCAGACCGGAACCGAAGCAACAAACGGAGGCTTGGCGGCTTTTGTACGTAATTCCCAAAACAACCCCTTATTTCCATGAGTGATTACACGATTTATGCACTGAAAAACTCGACCATACCTGATCAAGATGCTAAAACCTACAAGTCTCTGCGGGAAGGCGTGGGACGTTTCGGTTGGAGCTATGTCGAAACTGCTGACTTAACTGAGTTGAGGGACAGAATTGTAAATAGGGGTTGGGACGATCTTGACGACGATGAAAAGGCTTGTTATCAGACATTCCTGCTTGATATTAAAGAGGGGGATTATGTGGTTTATATCAATATCCCTACATGGGGCGAGTGTACGCTTGCCCGTGTTACTGGCCCCTACTTTTGGGAGTGGGGCGGCGAAAACAGTGATTTCAACCATCGTTTCTCTGTTGACCCCGATTCGTTTCTCGTCTTTGACCGAAACGACGCTATCGTTCATCCCCAGCTAAGTAGTAAGCTCAAACTACGGGGACGCTGGTGGCGAATCTTCGATTTGCATGAAGAATTTGAACTCCTTGTCGATTCGCTGAAAAAGGGCGAAGGTGGTCAGCCCCGAACAATGGAGACGAGTCTTGATCGGTTCAAGAACGAGATCCTACCCAACTTCGAGTCTATCACAAAAAAAATTCACCGGGCGTACCCAGGCTCCGATCTTGAGAAATTGATCGCGGAAATTTTCCGGCGTGTTCCCGGAGTCAAAGACGTGAAGGAACAAGGCGGTCCCGGAGAACACGGTGCAGATCTGCTGGTAATTTTTGAATGGGGAGTACTGGGACAATCCACTTGGGTTGTTCAAGTAAAATCGTTTAAAGACGAGATGTGGGAAACTAAAGCCGTAGATCAAATTCGAGAGGCACTTGAATATTGGGGGGCGGATATGGGAGTCATTGTATCCACAGCCTCATCCGGTTCCGAAGCGCTTGACAAGGCCCTTGATAAACTGCGGGACGATACCGGAAAGCCTGTTTCTTTGCTTATTGGCGAAGACGTTGCCGCTTTTCTGGTGCGCTTTGGCGGTGAACTCTTGTCCTAACCGCCCCTTTTACTGTTCGGGGCAGCGTCTCCCCAGGATTTTATCACCATTGTAAAAACGATAGCCAATGCTCCAACGGTTCGTTCATTTCTACGCAGGTCCGCACCTGACGAAGTGCCCAGCATGCGGCCCCCTCATGTCGATTGCGTGAACAAGTTGGGGTAACATCTGGACGTGCATCTTCCACCGCCACACCACTGACAATTTTTCTCGCTCATGTCAGGCCTCCCTGCCTGTTTCAAGCCTACTTCGATATGGCGGCACTGTCGAGCCTGACGGTGCTCACGCCCGGAGACTTTCCGGTGGTGCGCCGCAAGGCCGAGGTAACGAGGCAACCGGACGACGCCAATGCGCTCGTGGCCATGCTCAAGACAAAGTGCGCGGTCAAGTCGAATCGGCCGAGCGGGATGGGGTTTAGGACAGTGGCGTGAAGGGATTGTGGAAAATTAGGAAATTCTGCACTGATAACATTTTTGTCGATACGTCGATCTCAATGGTCACGTGAGGATACTGTGAGGAATTAGGAGATTCTACACGGAATGTGCCTGTCAGTAACTTGATAGCCAGAAGCCTAGGAGGTATACTGTGAATGCAGGCCGCGTGTCGGATCGGTGTGACCCGATTCGGCTCAAGGCCTGAATCCAGGAAAAGAACAAACTTAGTCAAGGGGGAGACCATGGGATTTTGGAAGGTTTTAGGTGGTATAACGGCAGGTGCCTTAGCTGGAGTTGGCGGTGTTATATTGCTACCCATTGCAGGGCCAATTGGAGTAGCTACTGCGGCCGCTGCGGCCACAGCAGCCGGTGTTGGCGGAGTTACTGGTGGAGCAGCTGGGGCTGTTTCAACTGCTAAAGGTAAAGAGAAGGACAGGGAACTTAACAAGGTAAACTCGGAACTTGCTAAGGAGAAATTGAAAACAAAAAAAAGAGCGGAGCATTTTGTGACCGTTGCCAAAAGATTTGAAGAACACAAAAAGTATGAAGAATTTCTAATTGCAGCGATGGCCGTCGGTATATCTATTGCTAACGCAGATGGTGATATAGCAGAAGAAGAAAGAGTTGAATTGGAAGAATATCTTATGGGGCCTATTTTGCAATCAGCTTGCCCCAAGACAATTAAAAATCGTATGCAGAAATTATACAAAAAACCACCAACTTTCAATGAGGCAATGAAATATGTGGAAAAGATTCGAAAAGAGTCATATTTTGACCCTGATGTGATTGACGATATAATTATATTGATTATGAATGCCGATGAGAAAAAGCATCCCCAGGAGATAGCTTACAGAGAGGCTTGGAATCAACATCAAGCGAAGGTAGCCTAAATCATACTCACCGCATAAACCCCTAAATGGATAACCCATGTCCGAACGCATTTCACGTTTTAAAAAACGTAAGGAAAGACTTGCTAAACCTGAAGGTTTAACACCAATTTCTGATCAAGATTTGGTGAAAAAACACCTTGATTCGCCTGTAGATCACGACCGTATAAAAGCGGAACAATTCGAACTTGATAAGTATTATGATTTAGGTGATAATATCGAAATCGATGAATTGGAGGTGGCTACATTTTTAGAGGAAATCGGCCATAAAATTAAACATGAGCATATTAACGAATTATTGGAATCGTGCAAGGAAAAAATGTTACATAATGTTGTTTCCACATTTGGCATAGGGTATATTGTCGCCAAGTCAGACAAGGAACGTGAATTAATATTTACTTCGACAAATGTAAAGAAGTTTTATCAAAAAAATAAAAACCTTCCTGAAGAACTACGCTATAATCCCAGGGATTATAAAACTAATACTATAAATGAATATAGAAATAATCAGAAGAATCATATTAAATCTGGTTATACAGGTAAGGAAATTAAATTAGAAGATGCTGATGTTGATCATATTATCTCTAAAAAGAAATTTCACTATGAACATGGTGGATTTATGTTATCCAAAGAACGAAAGCAGGAGTTTGCAGCGGATATGGATAATACTTCGCTAGTAGAAAAACAAATAAATCGTTCCAAGAAAGACAAATCTGTTAAAGAGACACAGCGAGATAATCCTGAATTGGGAATAGATCGACGACGCACACGGCCCAAGGAAGCAAAAGCGCATGATGCTGTCAGGAAACATAAACCGGATTTTTCTGATAAATTGAAGTATTATACACCGTATGCTAAAGAAACAATTCAGTATGCTATGGGCACGAGTGTCAAATATGGACTCCAACGTGCGATAGCCGTACTCGTTGCAGAGTTGCTTTCAGGAATTTTGGATGAGACAAAGGATATTTTTACGAATGGTCTAAAAAAGAATGAGGAGAGTTTTTCTGTTGCTCTTACTCGACGGGCGGACAAGGTTTTGAAGCGAGTGCAACAAAATTTTAAAAAGGTTATATCTGCTTTTAGCGAAGGATTTCAATCCGGCTTTTTATCCGAAATTGTCACCGTCATTTGTAATTTTTTTACCACAACTTCCAGACGAATGGTCCGCATAATACGGGAAGGGTTCTTCTCTATTTTGCAAGCGCTTAAAATTCTGGTGTCTCCGCCTGAAGGTATGACTCGCTTACAGGCCATCGATGCAGCCTCTAAACTTTTTGCCACTGCTCTGATAACATCGGGTGGTATCCTTATGGAAGACGTTCTGGAGAAGCACTTGGCTTCTTTTTTGGGACCACTTGCTCCTTATATTTCATTACTTGTTGCGGGTGTTTTAACCGGCATTGGTTCAGCATTCATCGTTTATACTCTTACAAGGCTTGACCTTTTTGGCGTAGAGGCCGGTTATCGCCGCCAACGTTTGTTCGATGATTTGGATAAGAGAGTAGAGGAGGCTCTCCGCGAAGCACAAAATGCTGAGGCTATATTTGCTCCTCCATTTACGTAGGTAACTTGCTGCATGTAAATCGACAACAAGTTAAAGGTGGTCCGGTTTTATTGCACAAATTCCGGCGGAATTTAAGGTGTGCTGTTGCGACCTTCTCCCGCCTCTCCCCTCCAAACCCTTCCCACCCATGACAGGCTGCCGGGGCCAGTCGTAATCCATCGACTCTGGGCGTAATCTACTCCTTACCCCCCCTTACATCCGGTAGTGCGCAGAGCGCATTCACCAAACGCATTTGCTCCACGGTAGCGCAGTTCGTGTGCAGCAGCCGCGGGGAGGCGAACACAAGGCTCAGACCCTTGCCTCTGCTCACGGCGACATTGAGGCGCTCCCGCGATAACAGAAAATCCAGTCCGCGTGAGGTCTCCTCGGAAGACGAAGCGGTCATGGAGACCAACGCAACCGGCGCCTCCTGCCCCTGAAACTTGTCGACGGTGCCAACGCGAATTTCGGGTAGGGCGTCGGAGAGTGCGTTTACCTGCGCGTTGTACGGAGCGACCACGATGATGTCGCTCTCGGAAACAGGGCGGCTGTGTCCGTCCCGATCTGTCCAGGCACCCGCGAGCAGCCTTTCGATGGTGTCGCCGATCGCCTCTATCTCCTCGGGACAAATTTGCGCGCGGCCTTCGTGATCAACCGGAACCCGCCAGGCGCCGCAGTGGGGCAGGCCCCGGGCCTCGATAGATTGAAGCGCGGTCGAAGGATGGCTCTCCAGCCGGTCTTCGTAGAACTGAGACGAGATATACGCACAGAGTTTGGGGTGCATTCTCCAGGTTTCGGGCAGAAAAATGCCGCGTGCAGGATCGACGTTTTGGCCCTGGCCCAGAATCCAGTCGAGACCGGACAGATTCGCCGGATGGGGATGCGCGCCCTGCACGACTTGCGGAAGCTGGCGAGGGTCCCCGATCAGGACAAGGTTGTCCGCCGCATTGGACATGGCGACCAGATTAGCCAGCGAAACCTGGCCAGCCTCGTCGACAAAGAGGTAGTCGAATGTGCCCTCAAGTTCATTCCTCGAAAACAGCCATGCCGTTCCTCCAACGACATCGGCGGAACGAATGGCGGAAGCGCCGTTGCTGGTCACACAGGAAATGGCCCTTCGGACTTCTTCCGGGAGATCGCCCTCGCGTGAAGATATCTTGTGGGCGAGGTGCACGTCGTCCTCGGTGAGGCCGGTCTCGCCCGTGCGCAGCGCCTCGTTGCATCCCATCAGCACGTTGCGTATAGCCGCGTGACTGTTCGAGGACACAGCAACACGCTTGCCTTCCCGGACAAGCGCGAGGATCGCCCGCGCCGCCACATAGGTTTTGCCGGTGCCGGGCGGTCCCTGGACCGGCAAAACCGATCGGTCCATCGCGCGCGCAGCCGCGATCAGACCGTCGAGCGTTTCCGTGTCTCCGTTGAGAGGCAGCGGCGGCGAGCCATGGAAACGGGGAGGATTGCGCGAAAGGAGATCGTCGGCCGCGCGGTTCGACCGGGACCCGCATTGATCCGCTATTACCTTCCATATAGCGCCCGGAATCGCCCCCGGGTTCAGGGCGAAGTTGGGAAGAAGGTCCAACCGGTCGGGAAGTTCGGCGCCCCATCCCGTTTTCAAGCATATCCTGCGCTGACTGCGGTCCAGTTGGGTTATCGTGACCGAGGCAAACCCGTCATCCCTCACGAACAACGCCGAGCTTCCCTCCCGCAATTTCGTTTCCTGCGGCGGATAGCCGTATTCGCGCCCGACGGAGCGTTTCACGGAGTAGTGCCCACCGGTCGCGACCAGCCCGGCGAGGCACTCCATGTCGTCGCATAAATCTTCGAAATCCTTTGCGGCGGAGTCGAAAACGGACCACGCTTGCGGCTTGCTCTCCCGCCAGTGAAACACGCCGAGATCATAGAGCATCCGCTGTCGTTCTTCCGGCAAGCCGGAAACACTCAGTAGTTCCGAAAGTGCTTCGTTTGCGGACTGCTGCGCCGCCGACCTTTCGGTTTCGCCTTCGCCGATTTCGAGCCAGGGCCCTTCGGGCCGTATCCCGAGCAGCCAGTCCCGCAGCCTCTCCGTGGAGATGCAGTCGATGCGGTTGTAATCGGCTAATTCGGCAAGTATCCCGTCGTCGCCGGCTTCCCGCCATTTCTCGTACGCGACGATCGAGCCGCCAGCGGTCTTCACCTCCCCCTCGCGAGGCATATCGTAGAAGGCCTCCATATCCTTGAGGGAGTAGGAAGGTTCGGAAGCGAAGACGCCTCCGCGCACGACGGCATAGAGGTCCACGAACCGCCGCTCGCGCAGCCATTGGTCCAGCCGAGACTCCCCGATCCCGTGGCGTGTGGCGAGCCTGCGCAACGCGGTGATCTCGTAGGTAGCGTAGTGGTAGATGTGCGCGTGCGGATACCTCCGGAGGCGCTCTTCGAAAAGATCGAACAGCGAAACAAGCGTTTTCTTTTCCTCCGCAAGATCGTGCGCCCACAGCGCGGTGAACTCCTCGCCGTCCCACACGCCATGAAGATATTCGAGCCCCTCGGCCCCCGCTTCGGAATAAAACGGGTCTCCTTCGATGTCGTAAAACAGATCGCCGGGATCGGGACGCGGCATCAGATCGAAACCTTTCCCGGGGACATGGGGCCGCAGTTCAAAGGTCGGCCCTCCCGTCTTTCGGGCGTGTTGCAGCCGCGCCTGGATCCGCAGCTTCTCCAACGTAGCATCGGCGAGCCTGGGCACCCGGCCCTCCTGCCCGGCAAGCGCTGCCATGGCGTCGACGCCCGCCGCTTCGAGCTTGCCAACCTGGCTCTTCATAATGCCTGCGGTCAGGTAGAGGCTGTCCGCCTCCCGCCATGCATCCCCGCAATGGTCCCGCCATCGACAAAGATCGCAGAGCGAACACGGGACGGGGCGAGTTGGTGGAGGATTCCGGACGAACTCCTCCAGGCGATCGCGCGCGAGACGCGCATATTCGGAATATTCCGACAGCCGGAAGCTAATCCGTTCGCCCGTGCCGAGCTGGATGTGCGCCTTCTCCGGTTCATGCCCCTGGACCGCAGCAAGCAGGTCCGAATAAAGCGCCAGTTGCAGCACATGGCCCGGAACGGGCTTGCGCTTCAGTTTGGTATCTGCGACCTCATAGGAAAACGGCCCCAGGTCCGATGGAATTGGCACGCGCTCAAGGAAATCCGCGTATCCTCCCCACATTCCGTCATCGAGCGCAGCTTGAAAGATAATGTCCGGCCCGGCCCTCAAGGCCTCCCGGGTGGCTTGTAGCGATTCTTCGAAGGACACACCTTCCGTTTCGATACGGATGACATTCTTGCCCTCGGACTCGAGGCGCTCGAGATGATCCATTTCGTGCCGATCGCCGTGCTGCTGAAGCAAGACGGCGTCTTCGCTGTCCTCCACCGGCGCAAGGTCTTCGTCTTCCTCCCGGAGCCAGGCCAGATCGAGGCGCGCGGCATGCGGACATGCCATGAACCGCATGAGATCGGAAGCCGACAGCCGGATTTGATTACCGTTCCACCTCATCTCACTATTTCCGGACCTGGGCTGTTTCTGCTGAAGTGGCGCCGCATCGCCGCATGGACTGTTGACTGGCGTTGGAGCGGTGGGCCAATAACCGGGAAGTATACGGAAAACTTGCCAACACCCGGTTGCTTCCTGGGTGGAACAATTCTTTTCCACCATCCCCCCATCCACTTTTTTTCACTCAGGTCTTGACATTTATTGTTTTGACATATATTTTGTCAAAAGACATCAGGAAAACCCCTGACAGCCATGAACATGAAGCAACTGTCCGAGCGCACGGGCCTCACCCCGAGGCAGATCAGATACCTGATCGCCGAGGGCTTCATGCCTCCCCCCACGGGCGGGCGGACCTATGCGGAATACGGAGAAGCGCATACGACGGCCATCCGGCGGTACACGCGCCTCAAGGAACTCGGCTTTCCGCCCGCGGCCATCCGCGTGCTCCTGCAGGCCCGGGAGGGCGTGCCGTTTCCGGTGGCGGACGGCATTACGCTCGTCGTGGCGCCGGACCTGCACGCCTCCGGCATGGAGGTCGAACCGCTCGTGGAACGCCTCGACGACCTTTTGCGGAAGATTCTCGAGAAGAAATACACATGCACCAAATGAGAAAGAAAATGACTACTGTAAAATTAGCGGCTCCCAAATTGATCGATCCCATCGCAGCACTCGTAAACGAGGCCCGCGACAGTGCCGGAGCGCACCCGGCAGCGCTTGTCGCCATGGATATCGGCGTCACGCTGACCGGCGGGCTGGCCGTCGTGGAAACGAAGAGAACATTCCGTAACGACGAGAAGACGCCGATCGAGGCCCTCCTCAGCCTGCCCGTCCCCGTCCATGCCGCATTCTTCGGCCTGACGGCGAAGATCGACGGCCGCATCCTCAAGGGCATCGCCCAGGCGCGGGAGGAAGCGCGGGAAACCTACGAGGATGCGGTAAGCGAAGGAAAAACCGCCGTGCTCCACGAAGAACTCCTGCGCGGGGTGCATGCGCTTTCCGTGGGGAATCTGGCGCCGGGGGCCATGATCGAAGTAACGACCCGCTGGACGGATACCCTGCGCAGCGCAACCGCTTCCTGCGGGCGGCTTCGCATTCCCATGACGGCGGGCGACGTCTACGGCATATCCGACCTCGCAGAAACGGACGAATTGACCCATGGAGAGGGGCTGAAGAGCGTCTCCCTGCGTATCCGCCACGACGCGGGCGGCGTTCGCCTTGCGACCGGGGCGCTCCGCGCTTCAAAGGATGGCGTTCTTTCGGGCGAGGCGCCGGCGAACGCTCCTGTAGATATAGAGGTGGAAGCATGGAAGCCCGGCGTGCTGAAAGGCAAAGCCTGGGACGGCCGGGACGTATCCCTGCGCATCGAAGCGGCTGAAACGGGAGCGGAACCCGTCCATGCGGCCGTGCTGGTGGATCATTCGGGCTCCATGTCTTCAGAGTGCGAAGGCGACTCGGGGCAGTACGTTTCCAAGCATGAAGCGGTCCGCCGCGGACTGCGCGCCCTGGCCGAAGAACTTCGGGAGACGGACCGCATCAGGCTCTGGGAATTCGACAATACATGCAATCCGGTGGACGGGGGCCTTGCGGCTTCCCCCGGAGCGTTCGCACAAGCGATCGAAAAGCTGACGCCGCCCTCCGGAGGCACGGAAATCGGAGAGGCTCTCTACCAGGTCTTTTCAGAAACCGACCCGTGCGACGTGCTCCTCATCACGGACGGAATGAGCTACGCCCTCGACGTACACGACCTTGCGCAGGAAGGGCGCAGGGTATTCGTCGTGCTGGTGGGCGAAGACAGTCTGGAAGCCAACGTAGGCCATCTCGCGGCGCTCACGGGGGGCGACATCCATTTCAGTTTCGGGGCGGACGTCGATAGCGCCCTGCACGCCGTCCTGCAAGGCATGCGGACCAGGCGGATGACCCGGGAGCAGGAAACGCCCGCCGGAGGAGAGCTTCCCGAATCGGCGCATGCGATCCGGGGCAATGTCCGCATGAGCGCGGCATGGAGCGGCGAATCTGTGGTGGCGGCTTCGCAGCGCGACACGCTGTCCGAAGGGATTGCGGCGTATGCGGCAAGCCTGGCGCTGCCTTCCCTGTCCGAAACCGCAGCCGGCAAACTGGCCGTCGGGGAGAGCCTCGTTACGCATCTCACCAGCCTCGTACTGGTGGACGAGGAGGGGCCGGTGCAGGAAGGCCTGCCCGTAACCCGCAAGATAGACCTGCCCACGCCGCGGACCGCCGGGGACATGGTGGCGAAGTACGGAGATAAGATGGTATACACTCGTGCCTCTTCGGAGGCGTTAGCGAGAAGAATACCTCTCATATTAGAAGACTCGGCGATGTTGCCGGAGCCTCTGCCGCCCCTGACCGAAGCATCCTATGATCTGGCGCCTCCGTCTCCGGATATGTCCGAAGCGGAACAGGACGAACAGCGTAAGCGCCAGCCCGAAAACCTGCATCTCGTTACTTCGCGGATCGACTGGCAAAAGCAAGGCCGTGCATTGGGCGAGTGCGACTTGAGCGGTCTGGAACCCGCCGTAGCCGCCTCCATCCAGGCGCTTGCAAATCACGAAGAAATCCGGGAAGTCGCTGCGGAATGGGGGATCGAGTCCATCCGATTGGCCCTTGCCCTCGTTGCGGCATGGGTGGCTAATGGATTTGGGGACGACTCGGACGAGGATCAGCCAACCGCACGGTATGCAGGCAGAGTACAGCGGCGCCTGCTGAAGGGAGTGAAGAATAGCGACGCATTCATTATTCACTTCAGCTGGTTTTGCGCGGGTCATGTAATCATAGACTACGTCCCACCCCAGTCCCTTCGCGATCGGACAACAGGGGATTCCCCTTCTTAACTTGGCGGTGGGGTGATCATGACGAATGAGCCTGCCATGAACCCCGTTGGCCACCGCTGGCCTCCCATCGCCGACCAATTGAAAGCCGACTGCCGACTGATTGAAAGTCAACCATCGGCTGAATGCAAGGTTAGCCCCCGGCTGAATGCAAGGTTTCGGGAGAAGGGGGCCTGTCCGAGACGACAGGCAAACATATGCCGGAGGCGGTTCTAAAGAGGAGACGGAACACCGTCCCGGTTATCCGCCGTACGATCCTTCGGGCCAGAAACAGATTATTTACCTGAAACCTTGCAATATATGTGCATTGCACATATATTTGTTATATCCATCGGGATCGGACACACTCGCTTACCTCTCGACTGATTCTGAAAAGAACCTTATGTCTCTGAAAAGCGCCATCGAGTGGACGAACAGCACCTGGAACCCGGTTACGGGCTGCACGAAGGTCAGCGCCGGATGCGATCACTGCTACGCCGAACGGTTTTCCGAGCGTTTTCGCGGGGTCAAGGGCCATCCTTTCGAACCCGGTTTCGATCTGACCCTGCGGCCTGAGCGCATAGAGCAGCCTCTGCACTGGCGTCGTCCGCAGCTCATCTTCGTGAACTCGATGAGCGACCTGTTTCATAAGGAGATACCCGACGAGTACATCCGGCAGGTATTCGATACGATGGAACGGGCCGACTGGCACATCTACCAGATTCTTACCAAGCGCAGTTCGCTGATGCGCGATTTCGTCGGGAAGCATTATGGGGAGAAACCCGTGCCTCCCCATATCTGGCTGGGCGTGTCTATTGAGGATATGGCTGCGATGACTCGGCTGCGACACCTGAAGCAGACGAATGCCTCCATGCGTTTCGTTTCCTTCGAGCCGTTGCTGGGTCCGATAGACGATGTCGGTCTGGAGGGGATTCACTGGGTTATCGTCGGGGGCGAGAGCGGACCCGGCGCGCGGCCCATGGAGGCGGACTGGGCGCGTTCCTTGCGTGACCAGTGCCGGACGCAGCAGGTCGCCTTCTTCTTCAAGCAGTGGGGAGGGCGCACCCCCAAGGCTGGCGGCAACATGCTTGACGGATGCCAGTGGCAGGAGTACCCGGATATGGTGTACGACCGGGTGTTGGAGGCTCCGTTGCAGGCTGCCGGGGCACCGGTTGGCGTCTCCAAAGATTTACCGGATGTCGGGTAAGTACTAAGCTTGTACCAAGAAATATGGGGAACACAAATGCTGCACCGCTTCTATTCGGGGGAGATTGGACCTCGGCGAAGTTGCAGGTGCTTGCGGCATACCTAAAGAGCTACACGACCGTACTCAAAAACCAGCCGTTCACGACAGAGTACATTGATGCATTTGCCGGAAGCGGTTACCGGGATGCACGCCGCAAGGATTCGAATGAATCCTCATCTCAAGGTCTTCTCTTCCCCGCCCTCGCCGAACCTGAGTCTCAGGCTCTTTTAGAGGGCTCGGCTCCCCTTGCACTGAAGGCGAGGCCACGCTTCGACAAGTACATTTTCATTGAGCAAAATGCCAAGCGATGTGCCGACCTTGAGGCGATCAAGCGGGATTCAGAAATGGCCGATGACATTTCGATCCGCCAGGGAGATGCGAACGAAGAGATTCAAGATATATGCAAAAAGAACTGGAGATCCCACAGGGCGGTTCTATTCCTCGACCCATACGGGATGCAGGTTGAATGGGAAACCATTAAAGCAATTGCCCAAACAAAGGCCATTGATCTCTGGCTCCTCTTTCCTCTCGGTATGGGTGTCAATCGCCTTCTCACGAAGTCAGGCGAAATACCAGAGTCATGGCGAAGGAGGCTCAACCTTCTCCTCGGCACCGAAGATTGGTACGACAAATTCTACGATATACAAACCACCCTGGATATATTCGGCGATAAGCAGGAGCGCGTGATCAAAGCGACGACAGAAACCATCGGCCGCTACTTCAATGACCGGCTCAGAAACATTTTCGCTGGTGTAGCAGATGAGCCGGGTATCCTGCGAAACTCGGCGAATAATCCGCTCTATCTCTTGTGTTTCGCTGTGGGTAACGAGCGGGGTAAAGACATAGCCTTACGTATTGCCAAGCACTTGCTAAGAGATGTTCGATAATGCGGCCTGAGTGCATAGAACAACGCACAGGTCACGGGCCAAAAAGCATGAAGGTATACACCATAGGGTTCACCAAAAAATCCGCCCGGCGTTTTTTCGATCTTCTCAGGGCGTCGGGCGCCCGGCGGATCGTCGACGTACGGCTCAACAACTCCTCGCAGCTTTCCGGCTTCGCTAAGCGGGACGACCTTGCGTATTTCCTCCGCGAACTCTGCGGAATGGAATATGTGCATCTTCCACAGTTGGCCCCCACGCAGGGGATATTGAGCGATTACCGGAAAAAGCGAATCGACTGGGAAACGTACGAAGCCCTGTTCATGGAACTGATGCGGGAACGGAAAATCGAGGAAACGATCCCGGAGGAAGTCATACGAGACGGATGCCTGCTATGCAGCGAAGATCGGCCCCACTATTGCCACCGCCGGCTCGTCGCGGAATATCTCGAACAGGAATGGGGCAAACTGGATATCGTGCATATCGGGCATCCGGGCGAAAGCGGAGCCGGGTAGTTGGGAATGACACCCCCCTACTCCCACCGAAAAGTCGCCGTGGAGACGGCGGCGCCGACGGCCAGCACGCCCAGCAGAATCAGGCCGGACAGGGTGTTCCAGGCGCCGTCGAGCCATACACCCTGCAACAGATGCACCACATGGGTCAGGGGCAGCCAGTTGGCAAACTCCCGGACACCCGGCGGCATAGCCATCAGGGGTATGGCCATGCCGGAAAGAAACATCATCGGGAAGAATACGACCATTCCGACTATCTGGGCCAGTCGACTGTTGGGCGCCAGACTGGCGATGATGTATCCAAGCGAGACAAACGCCAGAAGACTCAGGGTAAATCCGGCCAGCACACCAGCCCAGTTGCCGCCGAAGCGCAGCCCGAAGCCCAGTTTCGCCGTCAGGATCAACAAAGCCGTGCCCACCAGCGCCACACCGAAGTACACGCTCACGTCCGCGGCGAAATAGACGATCGGACGCATGGGCGTGACCTGATAGCGCCGCAGGAGCTTCTGCTCTCTGTCGCCCGCCGTGGCCACAGGTATCGTCATGAACGCGACCGTGGCGATAATCAGCCCGACCAACGCCGGCGTCGCCATGTCGATATAGCCGAAATCCTGGCTCAAAAAGCCATCCGGTTCGTTCCCCCATATAACGCCGAAGAGCAGCAGCAACAGCACCGGAAAGCACAGATTGAAGAACAGCGCGATCGGCTCGCGCAGGAAAAGCTTCCCCTTTACGACCGTGAGTTTGCCCCAGGAGCGCAGGAAAGGAGCAAAAGCGCCTCCTGTTGCGGATCGAATCTGTGGCATGGTTGTCGTCATGCGGCGTTCCCGTTACGGACGCGAAAACGGTTACCGATCTGCGATAAGCGAATCGGGCATTCACGTCCCGGCGATCGTTCTCCCGTTTGCTGTGCTATGCGGCGCGCGGTCATCATGAATCCCGAATCGCCCGCCCGGTAAGCCGCAGGAAGACATCCTCCAGATCGGCCTGTTCCGTGCGCAGGTTCCGGAACGGAATACCCTCTTCTTCCAGCCGGGCCACCACTGCGGCAAGCAGCCCGTCCGTGTCGCCGGAAACGATCGCCTGGCGGCCGGTGCGCATCACTTCCCTTACCTGCGGGAGAGACTGCAAAGGCGACAAGTCGCATTCAGGCTCCACATCGAACACGATACGCCGTTCCTGATCCAATGCTTTCACCAACCCGGCCGGCGTGTCCAGCGCAATGATTTTGCCCCGATCAACGATTGCGATGCGGTCGCACAGGTGCTCGGCTTCATCCATGAAGTGGGTAACGAGCACCACTGTTTTGCCCTGTGCCCGGATCGTCCGGACCAGTTCCCATGTGGCCCTGCGGGCTTGCGGATCCAATCCGCTGGTCAATTCATCCAGAAATACGACTTCCGGATCGTTGACCAGCGCCAGGGCGATAAACAGTCGTTGCTTCTGACCGCCGGAAAGGTTTCCGAAGGCCGCATTGCGCTTGTCGTCCAGCCCCCATTGTTCCAGGAGCGGCTCATAGGGTACGGTATGCGTGTACAAGGAGGAAAACAGGTCCAGCGCCTCCCACACTTTCATGCGTTCGGCGAGGGCTGCGGCCTGCAGTTGTACGCCGATACGCTCTGCCAGCGCGGCCCGCTCCCTGACGGGGTCCAACCCCAGCACCGATATCCGGCCCTGATCCGGCTTGCGCAGACCGATGACGCTCTCGACCGTCGTCGTCTTGCCGGCGCCGTTCGGTCCGATGATCCCGAAGATCTCCCCCGGCCTTACGGAAAACGACACGTCATCCACCGCTACGGTTTCCCCGTATGTCTTGCGGATCCCTTCTACTTCAATGATGGGTTGCATAACGTTTTCTCTGACCCAGGTTCTGCGCCGGAAGGCTTATAGGATACTCTGATCCTACCAAAAATCATACCAAAAGACGACCCCGGATAAGGGATCGTCTTGCCGGGCTGCCGGGAAGTGGTAACGGGTACGGCAGACCGGTTTCCGGCGGCTTTTCGTCGGAACAGTAATGGGGGTGTATCGTATGTACGGGGGGGTGCGGGTTGCGTTTTGTTAGACCGTAAGGGTCATGACGTATCCTTCAGAATGTCAAGGAAGCGCTGTACCGTTAGGCCTTGAACTTTTTCAGTAGCCGGATCAGTTGATTGTGCAGTGGACGCGGAAAAGAGAGTTGCCCTTTTTTGAACTCGGCACAACAGATACTAGAGATTGCTAAGAAATCGGCACGCACGGTCTCACGCGTATGGTGGTCGTGAAGAGTGCGCAACGCCGGGCCGTGGCACACCCGAACTATTTGACCACTCCCACAGGGACAGGGGTGGTGACCACGATAGCCATGCTCGAAGAGGAAACAGATGACGGCCAGTGCGGCGAGAGAATCCTGTAGGCCGAGCGTATCGATATAGTGGCGCAAGATGCCCTCGTACCCGTGCGCGGCTTCACCGAACGGATGATGGCCATGCTTGCTCCAGAAGCAGTACCCATATAGATAGGGGATTAGCAGCTTATTGACGAACCCGAGGAGAGTCGGCTGCTCAAAAAACACGCATCGCTGCTCAATCGGTACACCGAGGCACAGCGTGCCATCCGGGTTGAGATGTTCGTAATCGGTTCCGATCCGGCCACCGACCTCCTTCGCCCGCGGCAATCGGTCGGGGAATATGTGCGGGATGGTCAGTTCGATGTCGAACGAATCGGTGATGGTTTCCAGTCCATCATCGGCGGACGCTTCGAAACCCACCGCGCCAGATAGCAGCGTTTCAGCATCGTACTCGACGATGTGCGTCAGTTCTTTATGGACATCGTTTAGCTCGGCGATTTGCTTCTGCAAATCCTCTGTCATATCAACGGCATCGCCAAGGTTTCGCGGGACTGTTGATGTGAATTCGCGGACGCGGCTCGACGGCCCCGGTCGATGGCACGAGAACATCAAAATGTTTGGTTACTGCCGCCGTTCCCAACGTTCCGCTCAGACTCTCCTTAAGCAAGCGTGGATTCGTGCTGGTCTGAACATTCAGCAGATCCTTCTGCAAGGCGGCCACCCAGGAGAAGAAAGCCCGTGCACGTGCCTGATCGTCCTCATGCCATCGGTCGGCAAAGTTTTCGTCCGGATTGACCGGGTTGCCTATATACCATTTGCCGTCTGGAAGCCTCCGGATGAGCCCCATAGTCTCAAGAGTCGGATCGATTGCTCTGCCCTCGACAAGTGCCGCATGCCCTTGGAATCTGCCGACGATCCCCAACAAGGCAGCGTGGGTGTCAAGCTCGCCTCCGTAGAGGTGCGCCGCGAGCGTTGTGATTATGATCGAGATCGGCGCATAATCGATCATCTCGGGACGATTACAATGAATATCCCGGTGCCGCTTCATGAGCTGGATCGAACGTTGCAGTGGCGTACGAACCAGTTGGTCGGGAACATCGTCGACGCTCTCAAAGACGAGAGAAGCCTGGCGTTGAATGATCTGCTTCTGTTCGACGACGACACGCGCGAATGCGGCGGCGTTTTTGCCGTCAAACCAGTTTGCGTACCCCTTCGGATCACTCGCTGACCATGAATAACTGGCGCCCTCTTTGTGCGTGATTGAAAGGGCGGTTCCCTGAAGCCCGCTTCCGTCCGGTACGGCTG
Source organism: Bacteroidetes bacterium SB0662_bin_6 (assembly GCA_009839485.1). Taxonomy (NCBI): domain Bacteria; kingdom Pseudomonadati; phylum Bacteroidota; species Bacteroidetes bacterium SB0662_bin_6. Next base: position 70,908 of record VXPQ01000035.1, on the reverse strand, counting down.
GCAAAACATCTAAATGGAATCCCACGCCGTCCTGTTCAGCGTATTCGAGAGTCCAGCAGCGCCGTCCTTCGTCGTCGAGAAGTCGACGGTAAGTCTGGTGTTGCATGAGCCTACGACCCACCATGTGCTTGACCTCATGCGGAGTAGTCCGATGCTTGATTAGCGGCATCTCGCACACTAGATCAATGTCATAGTCTGCCTCTATGCCACGGCGAATCGGCCTGACGACTGTTCCAAGGCGGAAGGAGCCTTGTGGGTAGATGCTGGGTTGCCCCCAAGCTCCGGGATAGCCGCCGGCCTCAAGCCAGTGACCGACCGCTTGGTACCTGGCCACTGCATTCTGATGCTTGATCGGCGGTATGTCGATCTCGCTGGCGACTCGGTCGAGAAACTCTGGATACTTGCCTAATTCAATGATCATGGGTCGGAACCTCTTCTGTTTTGGCAACGGACTGCTCCAGCTTGTAAATCGGGGAGAACTTCTCCGCTGGAGCGGTAAAGAAAACGGATTCGAGGACTGGTTGGCGATCACGCGCTAAGGAGTGGCCCAGCCCCTTGAGATCTTGGATGACCCGCGTGTCATCCATCTTGAAGGCGTTCAACGGAACAGGATGGTTGATCCGATGGATCGCACTCCGCTCGTGCTCATGACCGGTAAGCAACTTGGCGACTCCCATCGCGCCATGGGACTGACCGTCCATGAAAAGCTTGATGACCTTCGAACCAAGCGTCCCGACTCCCGCCCACTTGCGAATGGTGTAGGTCTCATCAAGACAGCCTATGCTCAGGACGTGGAGGGTGTCGCGCGGCCAGCCCAGTATGGTAATCGCCTCGACGACGGCAAGCGCCGTGGGGTTATTCGCCCAAGTACCGCCATCGGTCAGGCCCACCGCATACTGCGTCACATGTTGACGGAAGTAGGTTGGTGCAGCAGCGGTGGCCATCGCCGCGTCAACCGCCAGGCACTTGTAGTCGTTGCGAAGTCGCGGGTGATGGGCGGTCTTGTAGATGTAGACGGAGCGTGCGACGGGGTTCCAAGCCGGAACAAGTAGCCGCGTATTCGCATCACCGATGCGCCGCTCGCCGAGGACCTCTTCCAGCACGGCTTGGAGCGGTCCGGGATCGTACTTATGCAAAACCAACTGCCGTCCGAGCCGCACTTTGCGGAGGAGATAGTCTACGAACGGTCCACGGCCCTGGCCGAAGATCTCCGGGCCACGCTTCTCGTAGAGAGCGAGCAGTTCGCTCGCAGGCAGCCCCATCGCGAGCCCCAAGGCAATGATTCCACCGGTGGAGGTACCAGCGATCAGATCGAAGTAGCTGCCGATCGGCTTGGGCAAGTTTTGTTCGAGCCCCGCCAGGAAAGCAGCAGGAAACGTTCCAAGGATTCCACCCCCATCAATGGACAGGATGCGGCGTTGGGGCTGTTGTAGTCCTGCGTTTGTCATATCAGATCAGGCTCTTCACTATGGACACCGGCACTTCGTTAGGCGGTTTGATCGCGTGACAACGATCATTCGACCGATCAGCCGATACCCATTCCCCGTCAATCCAGTAATACCTTCGTATTATCACAACGCCTGGCCCGGCACGACTTTCTTCCCATTCTATACGGCCAGATCGAAGAGAGAGGGTGTTCGTTATGTTCGGCCCTGCTCTCGATCCCAAGGGGGGTAATTTTCTACGAAAGCCGGGGCTTGAAAGTATTGAGAGGATTTGCGTAACTTTCATGCGCGTTACCTCTTTTGCCTCTGTCAAGGTTTGGTTAACGTTGGTCTGGACCAGAAGCCCGGTTGTTCGCGCAACCGGGCTTCATCCTTTTTTGACGATATTTACTGAAAATATAGCGTATTCTTATCTTCCCTGCAATATCGGCATACATGAAATTTCTCCACTATTTCTCCCCAGTTACTCACCGGTTTCACACGAGTTATCCACAATCACCCATACAGGTTTATCCACATAAACAACCTTTCACAATAACGGTCTTACCAGAGAAAGGTCAAATTAAAACGCCCGGCATCGCAGTGACACCAGGCGTTGTCTTGCCTCCGCCGTCCCCCTTATAGAACGCGAAGGGAGCACCGGCGGAAAAAGGATTGGCTTCCAAAACCAAATCCTTCCTTGATATGATGCACAATAATCAAGGCCGCCGATGCCCCTTACTGACCTGCGGGACAGGGAGGTACATGGCGATGGTGGGGGAGGAAACGGATAGGCGCCGTTTCTAAATTCCCAATCTCTGCTATCGCCTGATCCAATTCTAAAAGTACGAGCGGTCGGGCTTTCTGCGCAAATCTGTCAAGAATCATCTATAATTCCCCTTTTATTCGTCTCTTCCGCAAGCAGGGCTCTCCTGGCCCCAAGAAACTTCCGATGATTCTCGATCCGCCAAAGCTCCCGGTCCATTGGAATCCATTGCGATCGCAGGATGTCCTCGTGTTTTTCTTCGATCTGGCAAAATGTGATGCCCCCCAGCTTGTTCATGTGACCCAGCAGCCCAACCTTGAACGGCTCCTGCACGGTTTGTCATTGTCAGTCACCGTATTTCTTCGGTGGTGGACGCCAATCTCATTCTCGGGCTGAAAGACGGATTTATTTCCGAACGGGGATCGCCTGAAACCGTATATTACAGGCGTACTCAAAGCAGAATCCGACGTGAGCAAAGATAAGTCCGCATCGAAGCGAAGGCGAGGCCGTCCGGTCGGGTACCCACCCCAAGCCGGAACCTATCAACGCTACGACGGAGGAAGTGGCGAAAGCGATCCTGTCCGCTCCACCGAAAAAGTCGCATGAGTGGAAGTTTATGCGGGATTACAAAGGAAATATGCAAGACTTTGAGGGTTAGGCATGATTGATACCATAAAGCAGGGGGATTGCATTGAGTTGATGGCTGAAATGCCAGACGGCTGTGTTGATTTGGTCATAACCGACCCACCGTTTGCCATTGATTTCAAAGCGGTACGGCACAATTACAACCGTAAAGGAAGTCGGGTCCTTAAGGGATATAGCGAGGTTGCCAAAAACGATTACCAAGCTTTCACACTAGCTTGGCTTTCAGAAGCAACGCGCTTGCTGAAAGATTCCGGGAGCATGTACATATTCTCAGGGTGGAATCATCTGAAGGAGATACTTATCGCAATTGACGAATGCAAACTGACTACAGTTAATCACCTGATTTGGAAATACCAGTTTGGTGTTGTAACAAAGCGCAAATATGTAACTTCCCACTATCATTGCCTGTTTGTCTGCAAAGACGACAAGAAGCGGCAATTTTCTCCTTATTGCCGCTTTGATAAGGATGCCAAAACACCGTCCGGCGGATCTGCACACTACGAGGATAAGGAAGATGTGTGGACGATCAATCGGGAATACTGGACCGGCGCAGTCAAGACTCCTACCAAACTACCAGCGGCGCTCATTGAGAAGATACTTGATTATTCCAGCAAGAAGGGAGACCTTGTAATGGATCCCTTCTTAGGTTCCGGCCAGGTTGCAATCGTCAGCAAGATGAAGGAGCGCCACTATGTCGGGTTTGAGATCGTCCCAGAATACTATGACTTTGCACGAGATAGGCTGGCATCCGGGAAATATCTTATTCAGCAAAAAAAGCAGCCGGAAATACGCGATCTTTTCAGTGAAGGCGTATCCCGAAGTCCGTCCCCTCACCAAGTTACACTGTGTTAGAGAACAACGAAACGATTGAAGCCTTGCGAATTGCCTGCCGCCGTATGCCTAATATGTGGGATGGCAGAGCCTCAATTATAGAGATGAAGGAATCCGGTTATCCTCACTGGAGGCAGATGGAATGGATGGGGTTCTATTTCCAGTTTCTTTGCGAGAGGGAATTTATCGGAATACTTGACATGCCTGGCAAGAGGTATGGTAACACCGAATTTGACGCATTCGGGCAGATATCGTGGGATTTCAAGTCGCATGCTGCCAACACACAAAGCCATATAGTTATTGCAAACGATACCGAAGCCATAGAAAATACGCTTCGTGATTATGGCCACTATGGTCTTGTTCTTGCCATTGGAGAAGTAGAATACAACGACGAGGAAAGGACATTCAAGGCTTGGCACGACCACTTGAAAGGCAGGATGAGCGATTATGAGAAAAAAAGGATCAACAGAGGGGCCATGTCGCGCAGGCGTAAGACCGAATTCATCCTTTCGGAGATTCATTTCATCTGCCTGAACGAAGAAATGCTAAGCGAATGCAGCGGGACATTTCAGAATAATTTCCGCAATGCTGATGGCAGTCCGCGTCGGGCGAAGGTGAAAATACACGTTGACAGAATTCCTGATGTTGCCTTAGTCGCCACCGAGACTTTCTAAAGGGACTTATATCGCATAGTAACCGCCTTGGGATCAGGACTGGCGATTCTTCTCCCAACATGTGAAACGGGCTCCTGCTTCCAGTCCTTGGCTGGAGTAATAAGGCACTTTGCCATTTCATCCGGGGTCGCGGCGATCTTCAAGTACCCGCCGGGCGCGACCGCGACGACGTTTTTTCTGGTCAGATTTCTCAGGCATGGGTTTTCAAGATGTGTGCCAGGAATAGACACAGGCTAATACCCCCGAACGGGCAAAATCAACTAATGTCCAATATTAATCCCACCGTGTTTAACCAAGCGCTCACCGGATTGCTTGTAAAAGCATCTGTGATTGCGTTTCGGATAGAATATCGCGGGCAACTGACGTGCCTGCGGTTAGACTGCTATCGGCAACCTCTGTGGGCGGCTTTGGAGAAATGTTCATCGTTAGGACATTGTCAGGTATGGATATTAATTCTTCAAGGCCGCTCTTCTTGAGTTCTATGCTATCACCTGCATCATGGATATAAACGCTTTTAACCATATACTGATCTCCGTATACGATTCCTACTCCTGATACGACAAACAGCCTGGGGATTAGCCATGACCGCTCTCCAGTGCCCCTCTTGTTCATCAACGTTACATTTTGTGCCCCCCCTTGAAAAACTCCATTCACGGATATTTTATTGCCGTCTGGCAAAATTAAGCCGTGCTCTGTTTCCCGGTGTGTGCATTCAATGCCTGCGGAGCGTAAAAATGCGTAGGTAAGAAATTCCACCGCTCCTCCGACAACAAAACGGTTTTCATGTATCGTTGTATTGTATCGTTGCACTAATACAGATACAGCCTGTTCATATTCTCGCACCGAGAGATCAGAACAATCGCGTTTCAACTGCTTAAAAAGCAGTCTTTGTGTTTCGTATGTTGTCATGATGCAAGCACTTGAGCGAAAAGAGGAGGAGGTTGATCTTTTTGCTAAATGAGATATTTGCCAGATGTCAGCCTGTCCTTTACAAAGGGAATGCTACACAGTACTTGGCAACATGACTACTCTTCCTGATCCCCACTTTGAGAGGCGTGCTGCTCCATCTGAAAAGAGACCCGCAGTAGCTGATCTTTGAGCATTTTGATGGTGTTCGGATCGAGCTTTGATCGAAGACGCTGTGCCTGCCACTCGGCGACCGCATCATAAACGCAGTGCCTGAAGTAGTTGAACAGTCCCTGTTCACCCTGGACCTTCAAGACGTGTGGGTGCTGCATATTGATGATGACGATAACCTTATCGCCTTGGCTCGCTTCACATACGACATAAGGGTCATGCGCTCCAAAATCTGCACTAACTATATAAACCCAGACCTCGATCTGATCAAGGTCGGCACGGATATCCGGCTCCCTAGTGGATTTCACAGGTTCGGCAATCCGCCCCAAACTCTCTTTCAAAGCACTCTCTTCAGGTAAAACGGTTATCGAGATTTTGTCGACCATTTCTGGCGAAAGAAGTTCATCCCTCAGTCCAGCAACCGCGATTTCCACTTCACCTGGCGAGTGTCCGCGTTCGTCTTCCTGATCTTTCCAGGTGGCCCGGGCGGTGCTGATCAGGTTGGCGATCTGTTTTTCGAGCTTCTTTTCAACCTCCTCTTCCTCATCGCCATACCACTGGATATTATCCTTAGTATGGGTAACTTCGAACTCATCAAGATGGATTTCGCCGAGAAGGCGCTGGTTGAGTAGGTCGTTGCGGTTCAGACCGAAGATGCGCTCAGGTCGCCAAGCATCTGGCCATCCGTGTACAACTCGATCAGCATGAAGAATCGAGAATCCCGTATCAGCCCGGGCACCACGATCCAGAATACCCGCCCATCCGTAAACCGTCTTGCCATTGATCGTGAACGAAAATTCTTTCCTAAGGGGTTCTCCAGCACGGTTGACCCGCAGGCGATTCTGGAAATCTTCCCATTCTAACCGCTCGTCATTGTAGAAGAGTGCGAGCGAGCCAATGCGAAAGTCCTCACGGTACATCGACTTCAGATAACTCCTGATCTTACCTATAGTACGCCCTTTGAATTCGCGATGATGATCAAAGATTTCAAGGCGTGTGTAATGTTCGTCTGGGTCCAAGTTCGGGACAATGGTAGTTTTCAATTCGGGTTCACCACCTGCGATCTTCTTTACATCAATTTCGACAGTGTACTCATCAGTCTCGCCGAGTTTTTTGGTAATAATCTTCCAGCGGTCACCTATCCAGCAGGAGGCGGTCTTCATGCCCATGCCGTAACGGCAGCGCCCGTTCGGATTGGCGGGAGGAATAGCAATGCGCAGCGCATGCTGCAATTCATCATGATCCATTCCCATCGCGTTATCGACGATACGGAACATCGGTTCTGCACCTTTGCGCTCGTAGGTGATGCGAACCTCAAGACCCTCGACCTCCTCCCGCTTGTAGGCTTTGTCAAGCACTGCCTTGTGGTTAGCGTAGGACTGTGTGGAGTTATCGACGAACTCCGCGAGCGCATACCAGATTTCATAGTTCATCCGGCGGTAGCTTGCAATGGCGTTGAGGCCGATCTCAATATTTATAGGCATATGACTATTTCCTTCTTACTGGGGGCGGATTGAATACTCTCCACTATCGAACCGGATAAGCGCATACTCTCGTCCGGGATCGATGGGCATCTTGCCGACTGGGGTCAGGTATACACACGTGGATGTGTGGAAGCGTTCCCAGTAGGTGATCTGTTCTTCTATCAGGACTGGAAACCGCACGCCGGGTTCGACGGGAAGCGCTGCCGGCGAGCTGAGCATGAGACAGCGGGGCAGCATTCCAAAAGAGAGCTTGGAGAGGAATCTGTGTGCGAGCTTAGGGGCCTCTCCGTCAATAACGAAGATTGTCTTATTGAGATCGGAGCGGAAAATCTCGAAAACCATCATATGGGCACCGTAACGTCGCATTTCTTTCCGCCATTCGGCATTGGGCTTATTCACGATGACCAAAATATCAGGTGGATCACCCCGCATCATGTCGCTTAACTTCGCCTTATCGAGCACAGGGCACTTATCGTGAATATAGGTGACGTGCTCCTGGGTGTATCTTGCTTCCTGAAGCTTGCGGACTTGCGGAATCACATGTCTGTAGAGATCATGCTGGGACATCTCGACTTCTATCACAACCCAATCGCGATAGTCGGTAGAGATCATAGCTAGGTCTGCACGTGCTGATCCTTCAGGTGAATAGACGGTTTTCTTGAACGGAACGATTACTGTGTCCTTCCGGATAATACCGGCGTTCTGAATGAGAAGGGCCTCGAATTCAGTCTCCATCAGAGCATTCGGAGAGATTTCGTCAAACCGTTCGCCTTGGTAGTAGAGTCTAGGCATCGGTTTCAGTCTGTCCTTGGTGCCACGAAACAGAGGTGATCCCTTCGAGGTTTTCCTCTTCTTCTTCAAGGCGCTTCCTCTCTTCCTCAGTTGCGAAAATCGTATAAACCGACGCCATATCTTTGCCCTTAGCTGCCCGCAATATCCTCCCGAGTCTCTGAATCCTCTGACGATGACTTGCTGTCGAACTAGCCACTACCGCAACGCTAGCCTCCGGTACGTTAATCCCCTCATCAAGCGCCCGGCAGCAAACCAGCACGTCGAACAGCCCTTTTCGGAAAAGTCTCAGATTATCGCGCCGTACTGCGGGACCGATTTTGGTGTGGTAGATTGTCGCCCGGTGCCCCCTATCTATTAGAACCGAAAGAATGTGGTTTGCCGCACCAATCCGTTCGTGAAAGACAACCGCTCGCTCACCCTTGTGAAATTCGACGAGTTTAACTGCTACAGGGATGCGACGCGTGGCATTGGTAGATACTGCTGCACGCAGTTGTAGCAAACGTTTTAATTTATCATCAGCATCATCACCCGATCCGGCGCGTAGTACACTCGCAATTGAACGGGAGTACTTGCGATATTTCTCTTCCTCATCGGGGAGAAGATCAATCCGTACATTGGTCAGAGAAAAGGGACTAATCACCCCGTCGCGGGATGCGTCAACGTAAGTGTATTCATGAATGATCGGACCGAGACGCGGTGCGATGTACTCCTCAAAGCCCTCGTCGTATTCACGCTCGGGTGTGGCAGAAAGACCAAGTGTTGCTACAAATTTTCCCAACAGCGCCTTTGCATTGGCGGGCGACCCGGCCCGGTGACACTCATCGACAATCAGGAACAAGGTGCGATCTTTTGAGAACTCTTCGGTGAAGCTCCTCGCAGAATTGATCACCGATATCATGATAGGCTCGTTTCCCCCGCAGGTCTCCTGCCCGCTGATCAGACCAATATCATCAGGTGAAACACCGGCCTCTTCCTGGAGTGCGACCCACCATTGATCAAGCAGCGAAACGGTTGGGACTATTATCAATGCCTGACCGTTCTTCGCCTCCTCGAAGAACACCTGCAGGCACATCTGAGCAAAGACCGTTTTCCCGCCTCCGGTAACGACCTTGACTATCCCGCGCCGCTCCGGCTTCCATTTTTCGAGCGCACGCACTTGCCAATCACGTGGCAGGAACTTGAGAACCAAATCTTTCATGAATGAACAGTTCTATAACATAAAGTATACTGTCGGGTTGGGTTATGCCACTTTGACAAGCTAGTTTCTTGGCTAAAATACGTTGCCGGGCGTTTGGTCTTCAAGCTCCCGCGGAATGTTCCTCGTTGAAGGCTGTCCCTCCCACCCCCAACTCGACCTAAATCAGTTTCCTACTGATCTACCACGCATAAAGAGCAAGGCGCCCCGGATACCCCCCTACACCATCTGCCCGCCACACGAACTCCCGGCCCCTGCCGTGCATCCGTAACAGTGCCGCGCCGTCCGCACCGCATGCCGGCGCCACGCCTCCAGATCGAAATCCCTCACATGCGGGCGCAGACCGCCAGGCAGATCGAGCCGCATATCGAGTTGCTGGTTGAAATCGCAATCGTACAAATACCCGTCCCAGGATACCGACAGCGTATTGCGGCACATCAACCCCGGAATGGCCGCCGGATTGAAGGCCTGCACGATCCGGTGCATATATTCCTCGACAAGCCCCCTGTCCGCCAGCCATTCGAGATACCGGGACATCGGCATATTGTTGAGCGCAATCAGGCGGTCGAACGCGATCCCGTGATTCCGCGCCAGCGCCTCCTTCCATTCCCTTTCGAGCGACTGCTGGCTGGCCGCAAGAAACGCCCCGACCGGATTCGTCACCAGCGTCAATATCCGGTCCGCATCCCCCTGGCCGTATCCCGCGGCATTCAGCTTGCGGATCGCGGCAATGCTCCGCTCATACGTCCCCTCCCCCCGCTGCGCGTCCGTGCCCGACTGCCGGTAATGCGGCAGCGAACATACGACCTCCACCCCCCGCTCGGCCATCCACTCCGGCAGATCGGCAAAGCGCCGCGTCATCAGAATGGTCAGGTTACACCGGTCGATGACATGCTTTCCGCGCCGGACGCACTCGTCCACGAGGTACCTGAAATGAGGATTCAGTTCCGGCGCGCCGCCCGTCAGATCGACCGTATGCGCCCCGGACAGATCGATCGCCCGCAGACAGGCGTCCACCGTTTCCCGGTCCATGTTCTCCTCCGTCCGGTCCGGCCCCGAATCGACATGGCAATGCCGGCAGGTCATGTTGCACAGCTTGCCGACATTGATCTGGAACACATCCAGCCTCGCAGGCGCCAGACGCCCCCACCCCGAAACCGCCAGATCCCTGTCGAAATCCCCCGTTTTCGAGGGGCCTGCGTCGATTTCGACCGCGTTCAGCACACGTAACTGCTCTTCCGGCCGGGCAAGCGGCTCGCGCCGGTACCGGAGACTGGTGGTAACCCTTGGCCCCTCGATCTCGAGCGAGCTGCCATCCCCGCTGGGGAGCTGCGTCAACGCAATGAATTCAGTGGACACTTCCATATAGATACAACGCCCCCCGGCCCGAACGGATCAACGAAATTACATGGAATTAAGGATCCTCTGATTACATGTTTACATTGTTTGTGCTTCGGCCTGCTCCAGCATCTGTATGCCGTGCACCAGCGAAGCCCCGCCCCGAATGGCGCTCGCCACATGCACGGCCTCCGTCATCTGCTCGAGGTCCGCCCCCTTCCCGAGGCACTCGTCCGTGTAGGCGTCGATACAATAGGGGCACTGTACGGTATGCGCCACGGCCAGCGCGATCAGCGCCTTTTCGCGCACCGTGAGGGCGCCTTCCTCGAACACTTTTCCGTACCAGGCAAAGAAAAGATCGGCCAACTCCTTGTTCCCCTTCCCGATATCGCCGAAGCGGGACAGGTGGTGCGATTCGTAATAGGCGGTCATGGCGTGCAGTCTATCGGATAAATGAAGTGGGGGAATCGGATCGAAAAAAGCGGTAGCATATTAACCCCTCAGGCGGCCTGCTGCCCTTCCTGTTCTGCATATTGCAACTCGTACAACCGGCGGTACAGGCCGTCCATCGCCAGCAATTCCTGATGCGCGCCCTGCTCGCGGATCTGGCCCTTGTGCATGACGAGGATCCGATCGGAATGCTGGATGGTGGACAGCCGGTGCGCGACCACAAGAGACGTACGGCCCGCCATCAGTTTCTCCAAGGCCAGCTCGATGAGGCGTTCGGTTTCGGTATCCACACTGGACGTCGCCTCGTCCAGCACAAGAAACTCGGGATCGTACACGAGGGCCCGCACGAACGAAAGCAACTGCCGCTGTCCGTGTGAAAGCGAGGCGCCCCGTTCGCGCACGTCCTGCCCGTACCCGTCGGGGAGTTTGCGGATGAAGGCGTCGGCGCCCACCAGTTCGGAAGCCCGCCGCATGTCCGCCTCGGTAATGCCCGGATCGTTCAGCGTCAGGTTGTGGGAAATGGAACCGGAAAACAGGAACACGTCCTGCAGGACGAGCCCCACGCGGCGGCGCAGTTCGGCAAGACGCAGGTCCCGGATATCCACCCCGTCGATGAAAATACCGCCCCGCTGAATATCGTAGAAACGCAGGAGCGTGTTGATGATCGTCGTCTTCCCGGCCCCCGTCGCCCCCACAATAGCCACCTGCTGCCCCGGCTCCACCACAAACGACACGTCGCGCAGAATCCAGTCCGTTTCCCGTTCGCCGTTCTCGTCTTCCGGGCGATACGAAAACCAGACATTCCGGAACTCGATGCGCCCCTGCACGCGGTCGAGCACGACAGGCGTCTCTTTTTCGGCAAGCGAAGCGTCCTCATCGAGCAGCCCGAAAATGCGCTCCGCGCCGGCCATCGCGCTCTGCAACGTGTTGTACTGGTCCGAAAGATTGCGGATGGGTTCGAAAAACTGCCGGGAAAACTGGATAAAGGCGATGAGCACGCCGATCGTGAGCGTCCCGGCCATGGCCTGCAGCCCCCCGAACCAGATGACCAGACCCAGCGCCGTGGACGCCACGATGTCCACCATCGGCCAGAAGAGCGCAAAGTAGAAGATGGTCTTGATCTGCGCGGCGCGGTGCTCGTGATTGATGCCGCTGAACCGCTTCATCTCCTCCCGTTCCCGGTTGAACGCCTGCACGATGTGCATCCCCGAAATGTGCTCCTGCAGGAACGAATTGAGCCGCGCCACCTGCTTGCGGGTTTCCCGGTACTGTACGCGCACCTTGCGGCGAAACTGGAAGACCCCGTACGCCATGGCGGGCATCACGGCCAGCACGACCAGCGCCAGCACCCAGTTCAGGGAGAACATGAAATACAGGATGAAGGCGATCCGGAACAGGTTGCCCAGAATGACGACCACGCCCGCTGACAACACGTCGCTGAGCGCCTCCACGTCGCTCGTCGTCCGCGTGATCAGCCGGCCGACGGGCGTGCGGTCGAAAAAACGAAGCGGCTGCCGCTGGATATGGCGAAAAACCTTCGTGCGCAGGTCGTAGATCGCATTCTGCCCGATCCACTGCGTCAGATACCCCTGCATGAGCGAAAAAATGCCCTCGCCGACCAGGGCGCCCACCAGAAGAAGCACGATCCCCTGCAACCCTTCCAGATCCCCCGGCACGATATAACTGTCGATGGCCTCCTGCACCAGCCGGGGGCGGAGCGGCCCCAGAAAAGAAGCGCCTGCCGTCAGCACGAACGCCGCCAGCACCCACCACTTGTAGGGAGCCAGATAGCGCACGATGCGGCGCAGCAGGCGACCGTCGAAGCCTTGGGTATCCTCTTTGGGCTTGGACATGGCGGGGTATCGGACGGATCGCCGAACGAAAAGACAGACTGACCTTTAATTCCCGAATCCTTTCCATGTTCTTGAGGATGCTCTGATCAATTCCGCGAAGTTCAGAGGCTGCGAGGGGCGGGCTGGCAAGAAATACGGAAAGAGAAAAATCGGAGGCCCTCCTTGAAATTTAGCCGAAACTAAAAGTATATTTAACTTGTATTGAGATAGTAATGGTGGACAGTAATGGTATAGTAACGGCTGGTATAGTAACGGCATAGTCCGGCGTTTCTGCGCCATGTTTCTCTAATGGGCATTCGCCATGCGGCCCCGACAGGCATCTATCCCAGCCGTCTCTGACAGACATCCCAAACAGGCGCCCCCTATGCGATCGTACGCCTTCCTCCTCGCAGTCCTGCTCTCCGCCGGCATGGTCACTTCATGCGGGCAAACGCGCGGCAACGACACGGCCCTTCCGGACCGGCTCAGTGTCGTCGCCACCACCAGTATGATCGCCGATCTGGCGACGCAGATAGGCGGCGAACACGTATCGGTGACCGGCCTTATGGGCCCGGGCGTGGACCCGCACCTGTACAAGGCCAGCGCCGGGGACGTGACCCGCCTGAGCGGGGCCGACGTGATCCTGTACAACGGGTTGCATCTGGAAGGGAAAATGGCCGACGTGTTCGAGCGGATGCGCCAGCGCGGGATCCCCGTATTCGCCGTGGCCGAAGAAAGCGTGACCGGGGAAGACCTGATCGATTCGGACCTGTTTCAGGGCAACTACGACCCCCATATCTGGTTCGACGTGCCCCTTTGGCAGGGTGCGGCGCGGCGCGTACAGGAGATTCTTGCGGAAGCCGATCCGCTCCGTGCCGCAGCCTACCGGGAACGTCTCGCCAGCTACCTTGCCGAGATGGACCGCACGCATGCGTACGTCCGGGAACGGACCGCCGCGGTTCCGGCGGACCGACGCGTGATCGTCACGTCGCATGACGCGTTCGGGTATTTCGGCAGGGCGTACGGATTCGAGGTGCATGGGCTGCAAGGCATCAGCACGGCGGCGGAAGCCGGCACGGCGGATGTGCAGCAACTGGCCGATCTGGTGGCCGCCCGCAGGATTCCGGCCATGTTCGTCGAATCCTCCATTTCTCCGCGCGGCATAGAGGCCGTGCAGGAAGCGGTGCGGGCGCGGGGTTTCGAAGTAGGGATCGGAGGAACGCTCTACGGCGATGCCCTCGGAGATCCCGATTCGCAGGCGGGGACTTACCTCGGCATGATGCGCCAGAACATCGACACCATCGTGGCCGCCCTTGCCGGGGACCCGGTGTGAATATCCGCGTGAACGACACGGCGGCCATAGAAGTGCGCGACCTGACGGTCGCCTACCGGGACCGGCCTGTCCTGTGGGACATCGACCTTACCGTGCCCTCCGGCGTGCTCATGGCGGTCGTGGGTCCTAACGGCGCCGGAAAAACCACCTTCATCAAGGCCCTGCTGGACCTCCTGAAGATATCCGCCGGGCGCATCCGCTTCTTCGGATCCCCGTACGAGGCATGCCGGCAGCAGATCGCCTATGTGCCGCAACGGGGCAGCGTGGATTGGGATTTCCCGACCAGCGTACTCGACGTGGTGATGATGGGGCGGTACGGAGAGTTGGGGTGGATCCGAAGGCCGGGCAGACGCGAGCGCGAACGCGCCCGGGAAGCCCTGCGAAGGGTGGGGATGGAAGATTTCGCCTCCCGGCAGATCCGGCAACTGTCCGGCGGGCAGCAGCAGCGCGTTTTTCTGGCGCGCGCACTGGTGCAGGATGCCCGGGTCTACCTGATGGACGAACCGTTGCAGGGGGTCGACGCCGTCACCGAACGCGCCATTATCGACCTGCTGCGCGACCTGCGGGAAAGGGGGCGCACGCTACTGGTCGTACACCACGACCTGCAAACCGTCACGGAGTACTTCGATCATGTGATGCTGCTGAATGTGCGGCGGATCGCTTCCGGTCCGGTGGACGAAGCGTTTACGCCGGACAACCTGCGCCTTGCGTACGGCGGACGCATCGCCTTTCTGCGGAGTGCGGACGCCGCCGGAGGGAGTGGCCCCGCGGACGTTATCGCCCCGTAGATATTCCTCAGGACATTCCCCGAAACACGTCCGAAACATTCCCCCGTAAACCCTGCCCGAAACATTCCCCGGGAAACGCCGATGGAGCAACTGTTCAGCGATTATACGCTGCGGATGGTGGCGCTGGGCTCCGCCGTACTGGGCATCGTAAGCGGCGGACTGGGGAGCTACGCCGTATTGCGCGGGCAAAGCCTGCTGGGCGACGCCATTTCCCATGCGGCACTGCCCGGCATTGCGATCGCGTTTCTGCTGACGGGAAGCAAGGCGCCCCTTGCGCTGATGATCGGCGCGGCGCTGGCGGGATGGCTTTCGACGCTCTGGATCATGTCTGTCACCGGAACCACCCGGATCAAGTACGACAGCATGCTCGCCCTGACCCTGTCCGTATTCTTTGGCGTGGGCCTGGTGCTATTGACCTATATCCGGCAGCGGGGCGGAGCCGCACAGGCCGGCCTCGACACGTTTTTGTTCGGGCAGGCCTCCTCCCTCGTCCGGCGCGATGTCATTACGATGGCCATTCCGGGGGGTGGAGCACTCCTCCTGATGACCCTCTTCTGGAAAGAACTGAAACTGCTGGCCTTCGACCCGGAGTTCGGGCGTACGATGGGCCTCCCCATGCGCCGCGTGGATCTTTTTCTGACGGCGCTGCTCGTCGTGGCGATCGTGATCGGGTTGCAGACCGTCGGTGTCGTGCTGATGAGCGCCATGATCGTGGCGCCTGCGGCGGCCGGACGGCAATGGACGGATACGCTGTGGAAAATGGTACTGCTGTCCGCCGGGTTCGGCGCGGCGGCCGGCGTAACCGGCGCGGTGCTCAGCAGCGCGGAGACCGGCCTGCCCACCGGCCCGCTGATCGTGCTCTGCATGGGCGTCATCATGGTCCTGTCGCTATTGTTCGCGCCCAATCGCGGTTTGGCGGCGCGATACCTTCGGGCCCGCCGGAGCACGGGGCGTTTCCAACTGGAAACCGTGCTGCTGGATCTCTATGCCCTCGGCATGCAGCACAACGATCCGCTGCGCCCCCACCCGAAGGGGGCCGTGCAGGCCATGCGCGCGAACGAGGTCCCTGTGGAGCGCCTGCTGGGGCGTCTTGAAAAGGACGGCCTTGTCCGTCGAGCCAGAAACGGGTGGGCGCTCACCGACGCCGGCCTGCACAACGTGGAAACCCTGAAAGAGGAGCGGACATGACCCAGGGCGAGATTGAAATTCAACTCCTCGCGGTGGTGGTGGCCGCGGCGTGCGCGCTGCCGGGCACGTTTCTCGTGCTGCGCCAGATGGCCATGATGAGCGACGCCATCAGCCATGCGATCCTGCCGGGCATTGTAATTGCCTTCTTCCTGACCCACAACCTCAACTCCCCCCTGCTGATTCTGGCCGCAGCCGCCACGGGCGTGCTCACCGTGATGCTGGTCGAACTCCTCATGTCCACCCGACTGGTCCGGGAAGATGCGGCCATCGGGCTGACATTTCCCGTGCTGTTCAGCATCGGCATTATCCTTATTGCCCGCTATGCCGGCGACGTACACCTCGACACCGATGCGGTGCTGCTGGGCGAACCGGCCTTTGCGCCCTTCGACCGGCTGATCGTCGGGGGCAGGGATATCGGACCACGCGCCCTGTACGTAATGAGCGGCGTCGGGCTGGCGAATGTCGCCTTCATCGCGCTCTTCTACAAGGAACTGAAGATCGCCACGTTCGACGCCGGGCTGGCGGCCGCGCTGGGTTTCGGGCCGGTGCTTATTCATTACGGCCTGATGACCTTCGTGTCCATCACGGCGGTGGCGGCGTTCGACGCGGTGGGATCGATCCTGGTCGTGGCCATGATGGTGGCGCCGTCCGCGGCGGCCTACCTGCTCACCGACCGGCTCCGCGACATGATCCTGCTGAGCGTGGCCCTCGGGGCGGCCTCCGCCGTGGGCGGATTTCAGATGGCCCGCCTTTTCGACGTATCCATTGCCGGCGCGATGGCCACCGTATCGGGCATCGTGTTCCTAAGCGTCTGGCTGGGCGCTCCCCGGTACGGCATCCTTGCGGGACGGCAGCGGCGCATCCGGCAGAAGTGGGAGTTCGCGGAAAAGATGCTCGCCATCCACCTGTTCAACCACGAAGGACTGCCCGAGGCGGACATAGAACATCGTATCGGGCATCTCGAGGAACACCTCGCCTGGGAACGGGACTTTGCGCGGCGGGTCGTCCGCAGGGCGCAGTCGAACGGACTGGTGCGGCAGGTCGATGACGATATGCTGGTGCTGACCCCCCGGGGCCGCGAGGCAGCTTCCGAGGCGATCGAGAACCTGTAAAGGATACGCTGATCAAAATCGCTTCGCTCAGCACGTCACGTTCATGCGTGATGCGCTCTTCGGGAGGCTGAGAGAAGTGCGGTCTTAATCGGAGTATCCTTTGATTACGACGCGTCTCCGGCGCCGGATGTGCGTGCTGCCCGCCGTGCACTGTGGCGGTTATCCGCATAGCGCCGGTACGCCGCGAATCCGAAGCCGCCGGTAAGGAGCAGGAACCCGAACCACAGGAAGTTGATGAGCGGCTTCTCGTAGGCCTGCACGATGAGCCAGTCGTCGGCCTCTACGGCAACGCCTTCCAGAAAGAGGCGGATGGAGCCGGTATCCACGTTCATCCCCGTAAACGTGACGGTCAGGCCCCAATCGCTCACGCGATTCTGAATGTATTGCTGGGTGCGATCCTGCATGATCAGGTAGACCGGGCTCAAACGGCGGGTTTCGCCGGTTTCGAGGTGGGTTACGTCCAGCAGGGCCGCTACGCCGATCTCCGTGGAATCGGGCAGATCGGCAAGATCCGTCTGGTAATTGATGAACTGTATGGCGAATTCGTCGTCGCCCACCACGGTGGAATCGCCGCGTGAGATCGTGAGTTCGCCCTGCCGGGCTACGGGATTGGCCGGATCGTCGCCGGATGCCCTGGCGTCCTCCTGCATCACCCTCGGCGACACCGCCACGAAGATGTCCTTGTCCGGATACATTTCGTGGTCGGGGTGCTGGATCCACTGGGCCTGATCGCTTTTATACACGACCGGCCTGACCGTGAATTCCCGCCCGTTCGGATCGATGAAATCCAGCACGTACACGGGCCGGTTGCGCGCCGTGCGCTCGCGCCCCGAATAGGTCACCTGGTACCCGCCGATCATGCGCGTTTGGCCGCGCTCGAGGACAAAACTGTCGCGGCCATCTTCGATGGGCACGCCGCGTACGGCGCCGATCGGCTTGCTGAACCCGCTTGACGCTACAATGGCAAGGACCATAATGGCGAAACCCACATGCGCCGTCGCGCCGCCCGCCATGCGCGGATTGCCCCGGCCGACCTTCCAGAGCACCATGCCGTTCCCGTACAGGGCGAAGAACGCCATGAACACGAGCAGCAGCAGGAGAATCCCCGTTCCGTAGACCTCCCCGAAATGTTGGATACCTTCAAGGAATCCGCCGCCGGCCCCGAATCCCGCCTGGGAAACATCCTGCGCCGGGCCCGCTGGCGAAAGGCCCGATGCCGAAAAATCAGGCCGCTGGACGGTTTCCGCCACGAACGGAGTAAAGATCAGCACCGCGACCGTGCTGGCCACGGCCCCCGCAATCGGCTTGATGAGCACCCGGTTCACCTGCTCGACATCCATTCTGTGCCACCAGAAAAGCTGCCCCAGACCCGCCAGGAACACAAGCAGGATGGAAATCGGGAGCGTCCACTTGTTGTAGAAGTCGATCGGCACGGTGGAGGGCGCTTCGCGGAACAGTTTCCCCAGAATCGGAGAACTGGTGCCTACGGTAACGACCGCCGCCAGACAGGCCAAGAGCAGCGCGCCGCAAAACGTCATGAACTCGCGCGAGAGCAGGTGGGGCTCGCGATCAGGCGCGGGAAGCTCCCGGTAGCGGTACGCGAAAAGGCCGAACCCGACGACGCCCATAGCCAGGATCCAGAGCAGGAGCTGGTTCATCATCCCCAGATCGACGAAGGAATGCACCGATATATCGCCAAGTATCCCGCTCCGCGTCAGGAAGGTGGAGTAAATGACCAGCATGTACGAAAGAATGCAGAAGAGGAAGGTGGATTTATGGCCTCTCCCGCTTCTCTTCCGGATAATCATGGTGTGTACCGCGGCGATCCCCGTAAGCCAGGGCACCAGCGAGGAATTTTCCACGGGGTCCCATGCCCAGTAGCCGCCGAACGAGAGGGTTTCGTACGCCCAGTACCCGCCCATCGTAATGCCGACGCCCAGCACCGCGGTGGCAACCAGCGCCCACGGCAGCGCCTGCGGAATCCACTCGGTATACCGGCGTTTCCATAGCGCCGCGACGGCGAAGGCGAACGGAACGGCCATCAGGGTGAACCCCAGAAAAAGCGTAGGGGGGTGAATGACCATCCAGTAATTCTGGAGCAGGTCGTTGAGCCCGGACCCGTCCGCCGGTATGAAACCGGGGATCTGCAGCATGGGGGCGTCCGGGAATTTCTCGGCAAGTGTGGCGAAGGGCGAGGCGCCGATGCGCAGCGGCCCCAGTTGCAGCCCTGAGATCATGGAAATAAGGAACCACTGCGACCCCGCTACGATCGCCATGACCGGAGCTTCCCACGCGCGTTTCGTGCGCATCAGGACCAGCCCGAGGGCGCTCATCAGGAGGATCCAGAGCAGAAACGATCCTTCCTGACCGGCCCAGAAAGAGGAAACCAGAAAATGGGTCGGCAGCGCGCGGGACGTTTGCTGATAGACGTAGGAATACTGGAACTGGTGTGTCAGAAGCAGGACCATCAGGATCACTGCCGCCGCCGCAAGGCTTGCGGTCATGGCGCCCCAGGCAGCCCGTCCGATCCACCGCCATTCCGAATTGCCGGTGCGCGCGGCCTGAAGATAGGCGTAGCCCGCAAGCGCGCAGACTACAAAGCCGAAAAGGACCAGAATTTGTCCAATGACGCCGGACATGAGAATCTGTTTTACGTACGAATCGACGCCGGCCGCGGCAGCGGCCGCGATAAACAGGGGCGTATGCACACCCTGTCGTTGATATAAAGAAACGCCCCGGCCCGGTCAGGCGCAACGAAGCGCCCGAAATCGGCGCCGGGGCGGCTCCCGAAAAGGGCGCGCTCCCGAGCGGTGGATAGAAGAACCTCTACCTTACATGAGCGGGAGTCGCTCGCATTCTTTCGATCGTCCCTGCCTTTCCGGAGAAAGGACCTCGCTTGTTTGCACAAGGAGGGTGGGCCTGCCGTCCGAATGTGAAGACTAACTCCCTGAAGATATCCTTGTCAGGTTCTTATATGCATCCGCACCAGGTGCGCGATATCCGCGTCCCTTTACGGACACGAACAACATTTTTAACGGCAAGGGGGTCGTCTGTTCCCTGCGGGCGGGGTGTAGAAGTTTTTGAAATGTCTGGGGCTGGCCCGGACCCCGGTTATAGGAGTTTTTGAAATGTCCGCTCACCACTCCAGGCGGAACCGGACGTTGAAGGTGCGGGGGGTCAGGCGCGTGGGAATCCGCTCCCAGATACCGGCATTGTCGGGCGTCCAGGTATACGTGACCGTGTTCGTCATATTGAACGCATTGAGCAGTTCCGCGGTCAATTCCAGGTGCATTCCGGCCCCGACGCCCACGATTTTCGTCAGGCCGAGATCCACGCGCCGGTACGGGGGATAGCGGGCCGAATTTCTTTCGCCGGGCACCTGAATCACGAATCTGCCTATCTGACGGTCGGGAACGGGCGGCGTGTACGGGAAGCCGCTCCCGAAGAGGCCGCGCAGATGCACTCTCCATGTGTCATCCCCCGGGATATAATCCTGCACAAAGAGCGAAATGGTGTGACGCTGGTCCGAGGGGCGCGGGATCGTTCCTTCCAGCACCTCCGACCGGTACTCCGGCAGAAAAGTCTCGACGGCATTCAGGTACGCGTAATTCAGCCGGCTTTCGAGCCCAGGTACGAGTTCGCCGTACAGATGCACATCCAGCCCGAACGCCTCTCCCTCCGCGTCGTTTTCCCCGGAATACAGGAGGCGCACGTTCCGCACGTCGTACGATATGAGGCGGTCCATATCCTTGTAAAAAGCCGTAGCGCGTACGTACAGCCGCCTCGAAGGCAGGAAATATTCCCCGCCCAACACATACTGTACCGACCGCTGGGACCGGATATCCCGATTGAGGGCCCCAAGAATCGTTTCGCCCGGCACGGGTTTGCCGCGGAATTCGCGGTAGGTCGGGGTCTGGTGGTAGTAGCCCCACGAGCCGGAAGTCGTGATGCGCTCGCTGACGACGTACCGCGCCGAGATTCTGGGGGCGACCGTCCATGCGCCGTTGAAAGAGAACCGGTCCGCCCGCATGCCGCCCGTGACGAGCAACCCACCCCGCTGGATCGTGTCCTGCAGGTACACGCCGGTTTTCCATGCGGAAAGCGTGGCTTCGTCGGAGAGGCGGTTCGCTTCGATGCGAACGGATTCGCCGCTCGTGTTCCTGCCGTACAGAATGGAGTGCTCGTCGATGCGGTCGGAAAAAGAAAAGGCGCGCACGCTCCAGCCCGCCTCCATGACATGCCGGCTGGCCTGGAACCGGTACCGGCCCTGTCCGGTCCATGCGGCGCTTTCTATGAGATTATCGGCAAATTCCTCTTCGGTGACGTTGCCGGTGGGAATGTGCCCCGCACCGGTAGCGGGGTCGCTATTCGGATTGACGCGAAACACGATGGAAGCCCCCTGGATATCGAAGCGTTCCGTCTCCGAAATGCTGAAGTAGGCCGCGTCGTGTTCCACGGACCAGGAAGCACTGACCCGGTTGATCAGGCGCACGCCGGCGAACCGCGTTTTATATCCGTCGTTTTCGTCGCCCTCATAGCGGGTCCAGAAGGAACGCAGGTCCGACGGCCTGTTGGGGTCGGCGCTCACAATGCCGAAATAGGTCTTGCGGCTCTCCGGGTCGAAGCGGAATACGTGGTTGGCGTAAATACCCAGCGCTTCGATTTCATGTCCCGGTGCGAAGCGCCAGGTCGCCAGCCCCTGCACATCCGTGTAGTCGGGGCGATAATCCCCCTTTTTTTCTTGCGTGCGGAAGAAGTGGCGGGCGCGCGCTTTTCGGAAACCGGCATTCCACCCGAAACGCCCCCCCGCAACCGCGCCCCGGTGCGAGAGGCCTGCATCGAGAAGGGAGGCCGTCGCGGACCCGCGCATGGATTCGCCGTCCGGGCGGTGGTAGCTGGTTTCCAGCACGGACGACAGTTTCCCCCCGTACTTCGCCGGAAATCCCCCCGTGTACAGCACGAGCCGGTCCGCCAACTCCGGGTTAAGCAGGCCGAGCCCCTCCTGCTCCCCCTGCCTCGGACGCAACGGCATGTAAACCTCGAAGCCGTTGACGAAAATAAGGTTTTCGTGAAAGCCCCCGCCGTGTACCGAGTACTGGTTGGAGAGTTCGTTGTTGGCGGCGACGCCCGGGAGTACGCTCAGCGCCTGGAACCCCTTGAAAGGAGAGGGCAGGTTGCGGGCGACTTCGGGCTCCAGTGCATACACCCCGGGTTCGGGGAAGAACAACTCGTCTTCCACCACGACATCCTGCATCTGTACGACCGACACATCGAGGCGAACATTCAGGACCGTCGTTTCGCCGGGCTGAACTGCTATGCGGTGCTGCGCCGTCTCGAACCCCACTGCCGAGAACTGCAACAGGTGCTCGCCCGAGGGCAGGCGGAGCGTGTAGGTCCCGTCCTCCTTGCTCGCGGTGCCGAATTCGGTATCGCTTACGAGGATGCTGACGTTAGGTACAGGAAA
The DNA here is from genome assembly GCA_009839485.1 of Bacteroidetes bacterium SB0662_bin_6. NCBI lineage: Bacteria > Pseudomonadati > Bacteroidota > Bacteroidetes bacterium SB0662_bin_6. The sequence goes on along the minus strand of VXPQ01000035.1, from coordinate 48,515 downwards.
ATTCTCCTCTGCGGACAGGACGTGCCCGGATACCATGCCCCATTCCTGGGCAAGGATGCAGGAAGGCCACAAGGCGGCTGCGACGGCGAGAAGAGCGAAGGCAGTGCGCACGAGACGTTACGCTCCCGGTTTGAATTCATGGCCGGATGAATCGATGTAGCCGTCGGTCGATGGGCAGTCCGATGGATGTGTTCTCCTGTAAAGACGTGCTTCCGCTAAAGGATACCCTGATCAAGTCCGCGAAGTTCAGCCTATCCTTAATAAGCCCTGGCGAAAACAACGCGGCGCTCCGACGGGTTACCGGTCAGCATATCCTTGCCCGCTTCCTTGTCCCCATTCATCGGGATACACCGAATGGTCGCTTTCGTTTCCTGTTTGATGCGGGCCTCGGTTTCCGGCGTGCCGTCCCAGTGCGCCAGCACGAACCCGCCATGCCGGTCCAGGGTGTTCTTGAACGCATCGTAGTCGTCGACGCGCCGGGTGGAGGCTTCGCGCATTTCCAGCGCCCGGTCGAACAAGTGCTGCTGAATATCTTCGAGCACGGCCCCGATCCGGTCCGCAAGCCCCTCCTGCGAAACGATTTCCTTCCCGGGCTGGTCGCGGCGCGCCAATTCCACCTTGTTATTTTTGACGTCGCGGGGACCGATGGCGAGGCGGATCGGCACCCCCTGCACTTCGTATTCGTTGAATTTCCAGCCGGGGCGGTGCGTCTCGCGGGCATCCACCTTGACGCGAACGCCCGCGGCGCGCAGCGCTGCCTGGATGCGGTCGGCTGCCTCGAGCACAGCGGTCCGCTCCTCGTCTTTCCGGAAAATGGGCACGATCACAACCTGTACGGGAGCGAGGCGGGGCGGCAGGACCAGTCCCCGGTCATCCGAATGCGTCATGATGAGCGCCCCGATCAGCCGGGTCGAAACCCCCCAGGAAGTAGCCCACACATATTCGAGCTGGTTTTCGCGGTTCTGGAATTGGCAGTCGAACGCTTTGGCGAAGTTCTGGCCGAGGAAATGACTGGTGCCGGCCTGCAGGGCCTTGCCATCCTGCATCATGGCCTCGATACAGTACGTGTCCACCGCGCCCGCAAAACGTTCGCTGGCCGTTTTCACGCCCCGGATCACCGGCATGGCCATCCATTCCTCGGCGAACGTGGCGTATACTTCCAGCATGCGCCGCGTTTCCTCGATGGCTTCCTCTTTCGTTTCGTGGGCCGTGTGCCCTTCCTGCCAGAGAAATTCCATCGTGCGCAGAAACAACCTCGTACGCATTTCCCAGCGCACGACGTTCGCCCACTGATTGACGAGAATGGGCAGGTCGCGCCAGGATTGGATCCAGCTCCGGTAGGCGTCCCAGATGATCGTTTCGCTGGTGGGGCGGACGATCAGATTTTCCTCCAGCTTGGAATCGGGATCGGGCAACAGCCCGTCCCCGGACGGGTCTTCCATAAGGCGCGAGTGGGTGACCACGGCGCACTCCTTGGCGAACCCCTCTACATGCTCGGCCTCCCGCGCCAGAAAGGATTGGGGGATGAACAAGGGGAAATAGGCATTCTCGTGCCCCGTCTCCCGGAACATGTCATCGAGCGCCCGCTGCATGTTCTCCCACAGCGCACAGCCGTTCGGACGAATGACCATGCACCCGCGCACCGCCGAATAATCGGCCAGCTTCGCATGCTGCACAATGTCCAGATACCATTGCGCATAATCTTTCTCGCGGCTTGTGATTACATCGGCCATAATATCGCACAGTGGGTGTCGTTTATTTAATACACTACAGGAGGAATGCGGCGGAAAAACGAAGGCGGCCCGGAGCGGATTCCGACGATATCACAGGAGGGAAGACCAGATATTTCGTGGAGTATCCGGGAATGGCCCGATGTTTGCGTTATGCCGTACCAAAGCCGTTGGAGCCGGATAGACGTCGTTCTTTCTTCGGGGAGAGCAATAAGTTCCGTCGTTTACTTGCAACTAATCCGGCGCTTGTGCATCATAACCTGTATACACTGTAACGGGACCACTGTCGCCAAGTTTTCAACAAACCGGGTGCCATCATGGAACAATCGACATTACACGAGCGGGGAACCTCTCCCTTCGCCTTGCGCGCGGCGCCCTTCGCCGCCGGACTGCTTGTGGTGCTGCTGGCCGGTTGTTACACCCAGTTGGGCACCGTACAGTACGAACGGATTCCGGATTACGTCGAGGTGGTGCAAAGCGCCGAGGACACCGTCGTCACGGAACGCTACTACAACGACCGGTATTTCTACAGCGGACCCTACAGCTACCGCCGGTACTTCCACCGGTTCGATTACGGGTGGAGCCCGCGGTACTACCGGGACCCGTACTGGTCCTATGGCTCGTTTTACGGGCCTTCCTGGTACGATCCCTGGGGATATGACCCCTGGGGGTATGATTACTGGGGATACAATCCCTGGGGATACGGATACAGCAGCTTTTACGCAGGCATTTCGCTCGGTCCGGGTTGGGGCTGGGGCGGATATCCCTATTATTACAGCCCCTACCGTTACCGTGGATATTACCCGGGCTACGCGCATACCTGGAATCCCTATTACGGCGGGTGGCGGTACGATTATCCGGGAACGATTCGCTCGAGAGGCGGACAATGGGGCCCGCGCGGCGCCTCAATGGGGCGCGGTGCAGGAGCCCGCGGCGGATATGCAGGCGACTTCGGGGGCAGCGGGATTCGTGAGGTAGGTACCGCAGGAAGCGTTTCCGCCGGAAAGACGCGCGGCGCCTCGACCGTTTCCGGAGAGCGCTCGGCGCGTTCCGGGAGATCGTCGACCGTGCAGGGCAATCGCTCGGGAACGGGCAGATCGACGGGAACTACTGTCCGCGATACGCGCCGGACAACCACCACGCGCAGCACCGGGTCCAGTGGACGCACCGTCGGATCGACGCCTTCCTCGCGCAGCAGCGGATCGAGCGGCCGCACCGTCGGTTCGACGCCCTCTTCGCGCGGAAGCAGTGGATCAAGTGGGCGCACTGTGCGCTCCACCGGATCCTCCTCGCGCAGCAGCGGGTCCAGCGGCCGCACTGTCCGTTCAGCGCCCTCCTCGCGAGGCAGCAGTGGATCAAGCGGCCGCACCGTTCGTTCGGCGCCCTCGTCGCGCAGTAGCGGGTCCAGCGGACGCACCGTCCGTTCGTCCCCGCCGCCCCGGTCTTCGTCGGGCAGCAGCGGGCGGTCTTCGGGCCGGTCCTCGTCCTCTTCGGGTCGTTCCCGCAATCGATAAGCGCACCGCAGCAACCAGCTAACCACGGCGTTGCAATCTACCCTGGAAGTGTTGTCAGGATCGGGCTTTTCATACGATCCCTAACCCTACCTGTACCCATGCGAATCACCGGATAGGCTCCCAACCTGTTCGCAACTCAGAAAACCAGACAGATACTCCCATGAAAAGGCGCTTCTTACCGGTATTTGCCCTTGCCTTGTTCGCGGTGTCTTCCACGTACGCACAGACGCCCAACGACGCCTATATCTTCGCTGCACGCTCCCCTGCGACTGGTCCGCGCATGATGGGCATGGCGGGGGTCGGCATTGCCGGCGTAGCGGACTACGGCGCATTGCGTACGAACCCGGCCGGTCTGGGCTATTTCAGCAACTCGGAAATCGGCGGTTCCCTGCATACCTTGTCGGCTACGGAGGACGCACAATATTTTACCGGCATCCGTACATCGTCCGCCGCGGAAGCCGATGTGCGCGCCACCCGCCTCAGCAACCTGGCCTACATACAGAAGCTTCCGACATCGCAAGGATCGTTCGTGCTGGGCCTCGCATTCAACCAGATCAATACGTTCGACCGTAATCTCGTTTTCGGAGGCACGAACGCCACCAGTTCCATCAGTACGTCGTTCCTGCCCTATGCGGACGAATTCACTGTGGAAGAGGACGCCAATGGACCTTTCCCGAGCTTTTTCAGCGATATCCCCGAACTGGCCTATGATGGGGGAGCGATCGAATTTTTGTTCGAAAACGTGGGAACGAACAACGGGCTTTTCTATGAAGCCGTTGCGCCGGGCACCCGAGTCGACCAGTTGGGAGACGTGCTCGAAAAAGGACGGATCAACGAATTGAACCTCGGCGGTGCGTGGGAAGCAAGCCAGGATGTAATGATCGGCATTTCGGCTAACTTCGCCTTCGGTTCGTACAACTTCGAAAGTATTTATGAGGAAGCGGACGCCTACAACGAAAACACTCCGGAAGACTATGAAGTCGCGCTGTCCGACGGCTCCCTGTTCGGATTTAACAGATTGCTGTACGAAGAAGGGTTCGAGTCAGATCTGAGCGGGTTCAACGTGCGCGGCGGAGTGTCGACGACAACGCTTGCGAGCGGGTTGCGCGTGGGTGCGGTGCTGGAGACCCCTACCTTTTACGAAGTCAGGGAAAATTTTTACCGGGAGCTTACCACCTGGTTCGACGAGGGAGGCTCCCTGGACGCTAACACCCATGGCGACTACGAATACGAGTTGCGCACCCCCTGGCGCATCGGGGCAGGCGCGTCCTGGGAAATCGGGGGCTTTCTTCTGGCGGGAGACCTGGAATATGTAGACTGGTCCCAGATGGAGTTTGACGGGGATGCGTCGGACGATAACCTGTTCAGGGATTTGAACAGGGAAATCCGGGACACCATGGACCCGGTCTGGAATATGCGTATCGGCGGCGCGTATGAATTCGGAAACTTCACGGTGCGGGGAGGCGTGGCCACCTATCCTGATCCATTCGACCGGAACGTGTCGAGGGGCGGCGACGAAGCCGATCGCGACCGGCGCTTCGTCTCCGCCGGAGTGTCGTACCGCTTCGCGCAGAATTTTTATCTCGATGCGGGATGGACGCGCATGAAATTCGACGACGAATACACCCCGTATGCCGATGTGGACGAGCCGCCTCTCGTCGAGGAAAGCGTCACGCAGAACCGGTTCCTGCTGGGCGTGCGCATAGGGTTCTGAGACATTTCACGGAACGGGTTTGCAGGGTTTGCGGGGAGGTGTTCCCTTGCAGACAACCCCTGTTGGAATCAGGCCCGCAACGGTTGTGCGGTTTCCTGACAGCCGAAGCCCTTATCCTTCCCCTTCCGCTGCCGCCTGTTCAGCGCGGCGCTGGCGCATGAGCGCATGGTAGCGGCGAGCGGCCCGGAGATGCTCCGTAAGAGTTCTGCTGAAATGGTGAGTACCGTCGCCGGTCGCCACGAAATAGAGAAAATCATGGCGGACAGGGGCCACGGCGGCCCGCAGGGAGGAAGCAGACGGATTGTTGAGCGGCGCCGGCGGCAATCCCCCGTGCAGATACGTATTGAAAGGGTGTGGAATGCGGTAATCGCTGTAGAGCAGGCGCCGCTTGCTTCCCTCCCGCTGCAGGATGATGTACTGTATGGTGGGGTCGGCGTCCAGTTTCATGCCGATGCGCAACCGGTTGTGGTAGACCCCTGCTATCATGGGTTTTTCCTCGGGGCGCAGGGCTTCCCATTCGATAATGCTGGCCAGGGTCGCCACATCCCGTTTCGACAGGCCCAGACTGTCCGCTCCAGCCCGCAGTTCACGCTCGAAGAACGCATCGAACGTTTCCGTGATGGTGCGGACTGCGCGTTCCGCACCGGAAAGCCAGTAGAAATGGTACGTTTCCGGCAGCATGTAGCCGAAGAGGCCGGCGGCGTCGGTGCCGAACGCGGCGGCGAGTTGCGTATCGGCGAGGGCTGCGGAAAAATCGTCCGGGGAAAAGAACATGTTGCGGGCTGCAACCGCGGCGGCCACCTCGGGGCGCACGCCGGGCGGAATCGTCAGGCGGACCGGCTCCTGCAGTCCGCGCCGCAGCACGCTCAGCATATCATAGTTGGAAACGCCGGCAGGGAAGGTGTAATGGCCCGCCTTGACCTGATCGCCCCAGCCCGTAGCGCGCGCCATGAGGCGAAGCGTGCCGGCCCGCCGGAGAATGCCGTTCGCGTGCAGGGAATCGACGACAGCTTCGAATTCGGAGCCGGGCGGAATGCGGACCGTGCGGCTGCCCTCGAAATCGGGGGTGTTGGACCAGACCGTAACCCATGCTGCCACTCCCAGCAGCGCCATACCCCCTGCCGTCAGGACAAGAACGATCTGCGCAATGAGGACCTTGCGGCGCATGAGGAAAGCAGTCTTGTCCAAGTGTATTCGGTACCCTAAAGGATACGCTGATTACGTCCGCAAATCTCAGAGTATCTTAAACGTCTCCCTCCTGAGGACGGAGCAGCAATTCTTCCACCACGGTGCGATCGCTCAGACGCCAGACATCGAGCATCGCCTGCGCAATGTCTTCGGGGGGTATGAGACGTTCTTCAGGTACGTCGCTTCCATACCAGCTGGGCGTCCAGGTGGCGCCGGGCAAGACCGCCGTCACGCGCAGGCCGTGCGCCCGCGTCTCTTCCCGCATGGCGCGCGCCAATCCAAGCACCCCGTGTTTGGCGGCGCAATAGGCGACCGCGCCGGGATAGGCCTTCAAGGAAGCCACAGAGCATACGTAGAAGAGATGGCCGCTGCCCCGCTCCAGCATCTCCCGGAGAAAAACCCGGGTGACCATAAACGCACTCGTCAGATTCACCGCCACCTGACGATTAAAGGTCTCGACCGTCATATCGACCACGGCGCCCGTTTCGAAAAGCCCTGCATTATTCAGAACAATATCCGGCGTGCCGAATGCGGCATGCACAGAGGCCGCCATCTCCTCGACAGCCGCCTCGTCCGTCACATCGCACGGAAAAGCCCGGGCTTCCGCACCGTGTGCGCGAGACAGATCGCAGGTTTCCTGCAGGCGCTCCTCGTTGCGCGCCACAAGCGCAAGACGGGCGTCGGGCAGCGCCGCAAACGCCTCGGCCGCCGCGCGGCCCATTCCCTGGCTTGCTCCGGTTATCAGTATGGTCGGCATGGATTATCGTGCTTTGTAAACAGGCAGCGTCCCATCAATCTTTGTGGATCAGCCGCATGAATTCGGCACGCGTCGGCGTTTTCATAAACTCGCCGCTCATCGCGCTGGTCGTCGTCACCGCATTTTGCTTCTCAGCGCCCCGCATCATCATGCATAAATGGATCGCTTCGATCACGACAGCCACCCCAAGCGGTTTCAGCACGTCGGACAGGACATCCCGTATCTGCAAGGTAAGCCGTTCCTGCACCTGAAGGCGGCGGGCGAACACCTCCACCACACGCGGGATCTTGCTCAAACCCACAATTTTACCGTTCGGGATGTAGGCCACATGGGCGCGCCCGTGAAAGGGAAGCATATGGTGCTCGCACAAGGAAAATATCTCGATCTCCTTCACCAGAATCATCTCGCTGTAATCCTCTTCGAACAGCGCGGATTTCAGAATGGCTTCCGGGTCCATCCCGTACCCTTGCGTAAGGAATTGGAGCGAACGGGCCACGCGTTCAGGGGTTTTGAAAAGCCCCTCGCGGGCAGGGTCTTCATTCAGCAGGGGAAGCATGTCTGCTACATACCCGGAGATGGTCTCTGTCACCGCCTCGTCGTAGATATCCTGCCTCTGGTAGCGGCCGTGGGCATGCTCGTCAGAGGCGTATGAGACTGTTTGCTTCGTTTCCCGATCTTTCAAGGAGTGTATAGGCATTGTCGTACGAATGGGTAGGGGTTACTCACCGAAGTATTCCACCGAATTGTTGTTCGTTTCCGCGAGCCGGACCTTATGCAAGGCGCCCGCGGGAAGGGCATCTTCCAGCTCGCGCCAGATAGCCATGGCGAACTGCTCGGTAGAGGGCAAAATGCCCTGCATGAAATCCACGTCCAGATTCAGGTGGGCATGGTCGCACTTGTCCACGATTTTCTTCTGCACGATACGCTTCAGGTCGGACAAATCAAGGACGTACCCGGTGTCCTTATCGGGTTCGCCGGCCACGGTCACCTCCAGCACGTAATTGTGCCCATGCCCGTTCGGGTTATTGCACCGACCGTACGTGCTGCGATTCCAGTCGTCGGACTTTTCCGGATTGTGCAGCCGGTGCGCCGCGTTGAAATGCACCGTACGGGTTACGTAAACAAGCGCCATAGGAAATCGGACGTCATGCCGGCGGATACAAGAACCGGGGACATAGCGCAGGCACAGCCCCGGACAGGCCCCGGTTTCCCTTTCACGTTGAAGCCTGTCCGATGTTCGTTTACAAAAATACTCTGAGCAAAACCACTTCGCTCAGCCTCTGAACTTCGCGGACTTAATCAAAGTACCCTATATTCAATCAGGCAGGCACGACCAAACACCGGTGCACGGAAAAAACAGCCGCCTGCAGAAGATATTCCGGGCGATCCCACGTTTCCACGCGACATGGCCGATACAAGAACGCTTTTTCAAAAAATCGCGGATGGAGACATTCCGTCCGATATGGTGTATGAGGACGAACAGTGTTTCGCATTCCGGGATATTGCTCCGCAAGCGCCCGTACATATCCTGATCGTCCCCCGGAAACCCATTCCGGAGCTGAACGATCTCACCGAAGCGGATGAACAACTGGTCGGACACCTTTTCACGGTGGCGCGGAGGTTGGCCGCTCAGGAAGGACTTGCCGAGGGGTACAGGACGGTATTCAATTGTGGACCGGCAGCCGGACAATCCGTGGATCATATCCACCTGCACCTTCTGGGCGGGCGATCCCTGGGCTGGCCGCCGGGCTAACGTCGAAGCCCCCGTGCATTTTTCGAAAAGGCGCGGGCGAAAACTTCCGTCTTCCCGGTCCTGTATCGCTGTTTCCGTAGGTCTCGCCATGCGTGCATTCCTTCGAATGGCCTTTCGTACCGGCGCCGGACATGTCGCACTGGCGGGCATGCTGGCAGGCATGCTGGCAGTTTTTGGAACGGCACAAGCGCAGGTGCAGGCGCCCGCGCAAATCGTACCGCAAACCGGCGCTGAAAGCCAACTGCTCGAAACCGGCTTCGAACGGGACATCAACCGGTATCGCTGGACCGCCAGAACCCTGCTGTCCCAGGACATCGGGAAATGGAGCGCCACGCTCGACAACCGGTTCCGTTCGGACGCATTCGTCCTTTTCGGGGACCGGCTGAGTTTTCGGGACGAAAATCTCCTCAACTGGCACATCGGTCGACCGCTGGGCACGCGCTGGGGAGTACAGGCGCGGGGACGTTCCCTATGGTACACGCAAAGCCGCGTGTTTTCGCAGGAAGTGTACTCCGGCATGCGGTTCCAGCCGAGGCGAAATCTTCGTATCGAGCCGGCTGCCGGCCTGGCATGGGATCGCCGTCCAGGGATCGGAAGCGGCCCCGGCGAGCCTCCGCTGCGCATGGATATCGGGCCCGCGTACGCCCTCGGCGTGGCATGGTCTCCCGCACCCATGAACGCCTACCGCATCCAGGTAGCAGGGGATGCAGCGTACCAGTTCATCGATCCGCGGCGGGGTCGCGCGGTACGCATGGAGGGGAACGCGATCCGCTCGTTCGAAAATCTGCGCCTCACGACGGATGTGCAGTACAGCAACTACCGCCGCGACGCCTATCAGTCCGTCTCGTTTTTGAATCGAACCACGGAAGATCGCGTCTCGGAAACCGTGGAGGCCACCGCCGGAGATACGCTGAATGTGAGCATGGAAATCGAAGCCCCGATCTACCGATCCGTACGGCTGACAGGACGTATGGATGCAGGAACGAACAACCGCCGGATCCGAACGCTGGGCGCTCCGGAGAATGCGCTCTTCTTCGATACGGCATTCAACCGGCGTCTGGTGGACGGTCAGATCGGCATCGGATACGGAGTACAGAACGCCGGGCGTTTCATGCTGAACCTTTCGGCCCGGGCCGGCGCCGAAGTGGAACGGCGGCGGCTGACGAACCGGGAGGATCTCCCCCAGGCCCAGATAGCGCAAAAAGCGAACCTGCTCCAGCAGGCGGATTACGACCAGGGCCTGTTCGCCCTGCAAGCGCGCGGGCGAGCCGGGCTCGGGCGGCTCACCCTGACCTTCGACGGCAGCAGCAGCATCCTTCGCCACGATACGCCGGAATCGAATCTGGACGACCGGGACGAATTGTACCATAACGGTCAGATGGCAGCGCGCATTGCGATAAACCGGAGGTTGAGCACGGAGATGCGTTTGCTGGGCACCTGGTACCACACCGTCTACCTGAACGCCGCCCGCTCGGTGGAAAACAATGTCCGGCGCTCCCTGCGTCTGCGCCCCGCCTTCACATGGACCCCCGGAAGCCGTACGCGCCTGCGCATGGGAACGGAAATCCGCGCCACCTATACCGTGCACGATTTCGTGCTCCCGGGCCGGAGAGCCATCGATCAGTCTGCGCGGGAACTGCGGTACGAACTGGACGGGGAGCACCGTTTCCGGAGCGGACCCGCCATCTATGCCGACGGCAGCTTCAGCGATCTGCGCCTCGGAAATCTTGTTTGGGATCGCTTCGCGGAAATCCCGTTCGACACCTTGCGCACGTATAGCGCGCGGGTGCGCCTGCAGGTGCGTACGCGGCAGGGCATTACCGCCGCTATCGGGATGCGCCTCTTCATTCGCAGCGACTTTGAGCGGGCCGCCACGGTACGGTACGACATCCGGAACGAAGACGGCTCACGACGACTGGACAATGCCGGAAAACCGGTCACGGCAAGGATCACGCGGCCGGGACGAACCATCATTGAACAAATGGGTCCAATTTGTTCGATTTCCTGGCCGATGCCGGGCCGGTCGGTGCTCCGGCTGAACGGCTGGTTGAATGTGCAGCACGTCCGGCGGCGCCTTTTCGGGATGCTCCCTGAAGCACGGGCCGATCATATCCGGCAAGCGGCGCGGTCCGGAGATCGCAAAGTCATTCCGAACATTTCCATGGTCGCGTCCTGGAGATTGTAATCACCCCGAAACCATGAAGCGACTCGGCGTTACGGGCGGAATCGGAAGCGGCAAAACGACCGTATGCCGTATGCTGGAGGAGCTCGGCGCGCAGGTGTTCTACGCGGACGACGAAGCGAAACGGCTGCTCGCAAGCGATGCCTCGATACGCCGGAACGTGATCGACCTTTTCGGGCCGGAAAGCTACCTGCCCGACGGCAGCCCGAACCGGCGCTTCATTGCCCGGATGGCGTTTGCCGACAAAACCCTGCTCGACCGGCTCAATGCGGCGGTGCATCCGCCGGTGCTGAGGCGGTTCGAAGAAGCGGCGCAACAGGCGCAGCGCGAGGGGGCGCCGCTCATGGTCAAGGAGGCCGCCCTGATCTTCGAAGCGGGAGCAGATCGCCAGCTGGACATCGTGGCGGTGGTGGAAGCCCCTCTTCAGGTGCGGATCGAGCGGGTGTGCGCAAGAGACGGGGTCTCGCAGGAAGAGGTGGCCGCCAGAATGACGCATCAGGCCGATCCCTCCGTCCTGCGGGAACGGGCCGACATCGTGCTCGCGAACGACGGGGACCCGGAACAACTGCGGCGCAAGGTGGAACGGTTGTACCGGGATATGACCTCCCGGTGATCGGCTTCCCTAACAGGAAAACAGGCCCCGCAGAGCGCCGCTGCATAGTGCTTAACAGGCCCTGAGTTTACAAAGCTCAGAGTATCCTACAGCACCTTTCTGAGCATGGCGCGGTCATGCTCGTCCACCTCACCCAGAATCAGGTGGCCCATGCGGTCCCGCTTGGTCTTGAGATAGTGGTGGTTTACCGTGTTCGGAGAGGTCTCGATGGGAAGACGTTCCACGATTTCAAGTCCGTAGCCGGCCAGCCCGACCCGTTTCGTCGGATTGTTCGTCAGGAGACGGAGCTTTCGGATCCCCAGATCGCGCAGAATCTGGCACCCGATGCCATAATCCCGATGATCCATCCTGAATCCGAGCGCCTCGTTGGCCTCCACCGTATCCATTCCCTCCTCCTGCTGCAATTTGTAGGCGCGCAGTTTGTTAAGCAGGCCGATACCGCGCCCCTCCTGCTTCATATACAACACGGCGCCGCACCCTTCCGCTTCCACCTGCTGCATCGCCATGGCGAGTTGCTCCCCGCAATCGCACCGCAGCGAACCGAAAATATCTCCGCTGACGCATTGCGAGTGTACGCGTACGAGCACCGGTTCTTCTTCCGTCCAGTTCCCCTTGACCAAAGCGAGGTGGACTTCCTCGCTAAGGATATCCTGGTAGGCAACCAGCCTGAAATCACCGTACAGCGTGGGTAAATCCACCTCCACGACGCGCCGTACGAGACATTCCGTCATCATCCGGTGCGCAATGAGGTCCTTGATCGTAATAATGCGCAGGCCGAACCGGTCCGCCATCTCCATCAACTCGGGGGTACGCGCCATCATGCCCTCCTCGGTCATGATTTCCACAAGCACCCCCACCGGAGCGCACCCGGCCATGCGGGCCAGATCCACCGCAGCCTCGGTATGTCCGGCGCGGCGCAGTACGCCGCCTTTCCGGGATCGAAGAGGGAAGACATGGCCCGGACGCGCAAAATCCGATGGACTGCTTGCCGGATCGGCAAGGGCACGGAAGGTCCGGGCGCGGTCCGGGGCCGAAATGCCCGTCGTGGTGCCGGTCTTGAAATCCACCGATACCGTAAACGGGGTGTTGTAGAGCGAGGTATTGGCGTCGACCATCATGTCGAGGTTCAGAGCCGCCGCCCGCTCCCGGGTAAGCGCCGCACAGATGAGCCCGCGGCCATGCGTCGCCATGAAGTTGACGGTCTCGGGGGTAACCTTGTCCGCAACGCCTACGAAGTCCCCCTCGTTTTCGCGATCCTCGTCATCGACCACGATGACGAGCCGCCCCTCCGCCAATTCCCGAACAGCGTCTTCGATCGTGTCGAAAGACCGCTTCATCCAGTCCGTGTCGGGTGTCTTTCCCATAACGCTTTACTCCATGTCATGCATGCCGAATCGATGGGTCTTTCGGCAAAATAAACCGCCGGAAACAGGAAATGCCCCGCTTCCGGGCGAGTACGGATTACCCCTTCGTATCCACGCTCGCAATAGCGCTTTTTTCGATACGCAGTTTGACGTTCGTATCCGCCTGAACGAGCACGCTGGTTTCATCCACCTGGGTCACCGCGCCATGCACGCCGCCAAGCGTAATGACCTTGTCCCCCTTGCGGACGGCTGCGATCATCTGCTTACGCTCGGTTTCCTTTTTCTTCTGGGGGCGGATAATGAAAAAGTAGAAAACGACAAAAATCAGGATCAACGGCAGGAACATGGCCATCGGGTTCGCATCGCCGTTGGCCGGTCCTCCCATCAACAACGTCTCGTATACGTATAAAGGCATGAGCAAGGTTGCGTATGGTGTCGGAGTCAAAAAAGAGGGGCAAGCTACCCGTATCGCGTCGCTTCAACCTATTTACTGCTGCTGCCTTCCGGCCCTGACAGGATTCACAGGGAGCAGACCGTGCGGAACTTGCCCTTGACGAAGAAACCCGCACAGGTCGGCAGGGTTCCGGCGGAAGACGGCGACGTAGGGTCTGTTAACACTATACAGCGGCGCTCTGCGGGGCATAGTGGTAACAGGCCCTAACGCACTCCGACGGTCAGAAAAAGCCGACCGGGTCTATGTCGATGTTGACGCGGCAACCGGCCGGAAGCGAACCCATTCTCTCCTCCACCGTCCGCAGGGCCTCCTGTAAGGAGATGCGGTCGCCGCGACGGCACTTCACAATGGAATGATACCGGTACTGCTTCTTTACCCGGCTTATGAAGGCCTCTTCCGGGCCCATCACCTGGGCGCCGGCTGCTTCTTTTCTGAGCGCATCCGTCCAGCGCCGGGCCAGATCGGCCACATCCCGGGCGCGGGGTCCCCTGAACGCGATGCCCGCCATGCGCCCGAACGGCGGATAAAAAAGCGCCCGGCGTTCCGCTAACTGGCGCGCGGCGAACGTTTCGTAGTCATGATCGCGGGCATAGCGCAGAACAGGGCGATCGGGATTCCGTGTCTGTATCACGACTTCGCCGGGCAGGGAAGCGCGTCCGGCCCGCCCGGCCACCTGCGAAAGCAACTGGTATGTGCGCTCTTCGGCGCGAAAGTCGGGCAGCAGCAAGCCGATATCCGCATTGATTACCCCGACCAGCGTTACGCGCTCGAAATCAAAGCCTTTCGCAACCATTTGCGTGCCCACCAGAATGTCCGCATGTCCTTCCTCGAAGCGCCGGAGCAGCAATTCGTGTGCATCTTTCGCGGAAGTGGTGTCCAGGTCCATACGTATGATGCGCGCTTCCGGAAAACGCGTTTCCAGTTCCTCCTCGACGCGCTGCGTGCCGGTTCCAAACCCCTCCATGGACGTCTCGCCGCAATTAGAACAGCGTGCGTGCAACGGCGCCGTGCGCCCGCAATAATGACACCGCAGGCGATTGCCGCTCTTGTGGAAAACCATGGTGATCGAGCAATCCTCGCACTCCGGAGACCAGCCGCAACGCACGCATTCGGGCAGCGGGGCATAGCCCCTCCGGTTCTGAAGCAGAATAATCTGTTCGGATCGGGCAAGTCGTTCCCCGATAGCCTTTTCGAGCCAGGGCGACAACGAGGTGGAGGAGGGCGTGCCCCGCAGATCTATAATGCGCACGTCCGGCAAAGAGACCGGCTTGTCCGCAGAGCGCCTCGCCCGTTCGGGCAGGGACAGCAACGTATACTTGCCGCGGTGGGCATTGTAGTGACTCTCCAGGCTGGGCGTGGCCGATCCGAGAATGCACACGGCGTCGTTCATGCGCGCCCGCATGACGGCCACATCGCGGGCATGATAGCGCGGCGCCGGATTCTGCTGCTTGTAGGACTGGCCATGCTCCTCGTCCACGACAAGCAAGCCCAGGTTCGACAGGGGCGCAAGGACCGCAGATCTCGGCCCGACGACGGCGTCGAACCGGCCCGCCCGCAAGAGCCGCCAGGTATCGAATCGCTCGCCTGCACTCATGCCGGAATGAAATACGGCGATGCGGCTTCCGAAATGCGCCCGGAAGCGGCGTACGATTTGCGGGGTGAGCGCAATCTCGGGTACCAGCACGATGCCGGTACGGCCGCGCCCGATCGTTTGCTTCAGGGCTTCGATGTACACTTCCGTCTTGCCGCTGCCCGTTACCCCATGCAGCAGAAAGGGGTGAAACCGCCCGGCGTCGATACATGCGGAAACGGCATGCAGGGCTTCGGCCTGCGCAGGATGCAACGTACGATCCGGGAGCGCCTCGGCCTTCCCTGCATCTATGACCCCGGCGCGAACCGCTTCCGCCTCTACAATCTCGAGGACGCCGCGCTGCACAAGACTCCGGAGTGTAGGAAAAGCAGCGCCTGCACGGGCCAGTAAATCAGCCTGCCGCGGATCCTGCAAGCCTTCGGCGGCATATCCGGCCAGGGATTCGATGACCGCTATCTGCCTGGGGCCGCGCAAGTCGGCGCGCAAGGCGTCCACAGCCTTTGCATGCCGCCACGCAGGAGCGAATCGTACGCGCCGTTCGACCCGGGTTTTGGCCGGATTGCCCGAAAGCATTCCCGCCGGCATCATGACCCGGAACACCTCCCCCCAGGAACAGACATAGTAGTCCGCCATCCACCGGACGAGATCAAACAGTTCGGCGGAAACCGAAGGCAACGTATCCAGCGCCGCGAGCAGGTCTTTCGTTTGCCCGACCCCGGCGGCATCCCGGCGCAGGTCCGTAACGATGCCCGTCATACGGCGCGGGCCGAACGGCGCAAGCACCCGAGCGCCGACGTCCACGCCGGACATCCCCGGAGGAACGCGGTAGATAAAGAACTTGGGAAGCGGAAGGGGAAACGCCACCTCGGCAAACATGCGATCAGGCTTCAAGAGCAGCCGCATCCCGAAGCGCCTGCACATTGTCGGCTATGGAAGCGCCGCCGAACACCGCATTGCCCGCTACCACGACCGTGGCCCCGGCCCGGACCACCTCGCGGATATTGCCCGCATAAACCCCCCCATCGACCTGCAACCAGGCGCGGGAGGCGATCTGATTGAGCATGCCTCGGAGCCGGCGGATTCTCTCTGTCGATTCGGGGATGTATTTCTGGCCGCTGAAGCCGGGATCGACCGACATGACCAGCGCCATGTCCACATCGGGAAGCACCTCCGCGATCGCGGAAAGCGAAGTGCCCGGATTGAGGGTGACGCCGGCCATGGCTCCGCGAGACCGGATATGCGTCAGGACGCGGTGCAGATGCGTACAGGTTTCCACATGCACCGTAACGAGGTCGGCGCCCGCGTCGATGAAATCGTCCAGATACCGGCGGGGCTCCTCGATCATCAGATGTACATCCAGTTTGGCTCCCGTTTCGTCGGCCAAAGGCCGAAGCGCTTCCACCACAAAGGGGCCCACCGTAATGTTCGGCACGAACCGTCCGTCCATCACATCGATATGGAGCCAGTCGACGCCGGCATCCAGCGCTTCCCGCGCCTGATCTCCAAGGCGCGCGGCATCCGAGGCAATGATGGAAGAAGACAGTATCAAAAAACCGCGCGGAAAAAGATCATGCCGAGGGCTACCGCCACGACATTAATCAGGGCGATCGGAAGCAGGACCTTCCAGCCCAACTGCATGAGCTGGTTGTATTTGAATCGGGGCAGCGTCCATCGCACCCAAATAAACAGAAAGGCGAAAAACGCCACCTTGGCAAGCAGGGACAATACCTGGAGCGCTCCAAGAAGTATACTGCCGGCGAGTTCCGGAAAAGCCTCTATCAACAGGGGCTCGAACGGCACCAGATACCCCCCGAAGAAGAGGGTTACAATGACGAACGACGCAACCCACCAGTTGACGTACTCGGCAAGAAAAAACATACCGAATTTCATGCCGCTGTATTCCGTGTGGTACCCGCCGACCAGTTCCTGCTCCGCCTCCGGCAAATCGAACGGGGCGCGATTCGTTTCGGCAAACGCCGTAACCACGAAAAGAACCGCTCCGATCGGATTGCGAAACACATTCCAACCCAGAATCGCCCATCCCCCCGCCTGATCCTCGACAATACCCGTGACATTGAGCGTCCCCGCAAGCAGAATCACGGACACGACAGCCAGTCCCATCGTCAATTCGTACGAAATCATCTGCGCCGCCGAACGCAGCCCGCCCAGCAGGGAGTATTTGCTGTTCGAACTCCATCCCGCCAGGGTAATACCGTAGACGCTGATGGACGTAAGCGCAAGAATGATAAGGACGCCCGGCCCCACATCGGCAATAACCACCCCGCGCGCAAAGGGAATCACGGCGGGGACGGACATGGCTATGACGACCATGACTACCGGGGCCAGCGAATGGATAAAGGGGTTCGCCGAAGCGGGTCGGATATCTTCCTTGAAAAGCAGCTTGAGCACATCGGCGAACGGCTGGAAAAATCCTCTGGGCCCCACGCGGTCGGGACCGGGCCGGAGCTGGATATACCCGGACACCTTGCGCTCGGCGTACACGAGCACGGAAGCCGAGAGCATCATCAGATTCAGCACGACGAACGCCACGATCGCCGTCCAGTAAAGAGGTATATCCATGCGTGGTTTTCTAAAAAAATTTCCGTGCGCGGCGCCGGTTACACGGTGGCTCCGATCTCCGCCAGACGAACCCCGTGCGCCCCCATGCTTTCGTAGTCAGCGCCCTCGAAACTTCCGATCGTCTGCGCGACTTCCTGCATAATCGCTTTCGGGGAGGCATCCTCCTCCTGCAGGCCCATGCTGCGCGCAATCGCAGGCAGCATTTCCCAACTCGGTTTGCAATTTACCTGATTCGATTCATTATGCCAGCGGTCGAACGGCGTACCATGCGAATCCGGACGGCTGATGCCCATTTCCATGCGGAGCGTCCGGTTGACGCCCCTGATGGCCTTGGCCGGCCACACCCGCTGTGCGTATCCGTCCACGCTCACATACGTGCCCACGGTCTCCACGACCATCGCAGCCGGCAACACCACATCGGCGGCGGCAATGGTTTCGTTCGTGGTGTGATAGGTATGCAGAATGACCGGAATGTCCTGCACGTCAGCGGCCTGGAAAAGCCCGCTGGCTACCGGATCGTCTTCCAGAACATATACGGCCGCGATCTCGCCTGCCTCGAGCCGGGCGCGCACGAGTTCCGGATCGACCGGATGGATACCGAGCCGCCGGCATCCCTCGGCATTCGGCGTTTTGTCATCCGTGATCAGCCACCCGTCGCCGGCGCCCGGTTCGACATGGGGAATGTACGCCGGGGCGGAAGCGCCCAGGGAAGCAGCCAGCTTGCCAAGAAGGTAGTTGTCCTCCACGGTTGCATACGGCGATCCCAGAAAGAGAATATTCGATCCCTCCACCGAACCGAGCAATTCGGACACACGGGCGTACGCAGCTTCCCAGTCGACGGACTTCAACGCCCCGGCCATGCGAACCTGAGACCCTTCCGGGCGATGTTCATTGAACCGCGGCCAGACCGCGCGATCCTCGTCCGGTAACCAGTACTCGTTGATATCCAGGTTCGTACGGGGCGTGATGCGCAGCACCAGATTGTCGCGCACCCAGTAGGAACAATTGGCCCCCTTTGCATTGGTGACCGTGATGGACGGCGCCGAACTCATCTCCCATATCCGGGCGCGGAACCGGAAGTCGATGGATGTGAGCGCGCCCACCGGACAGATGTCAATGACGTTCATCGAGTAGGGTTCGTCGAACACTTCGCCCGGCGCGGTCATCGGATAATTTTTTACGCCCCGTTCGATGATAGTCAACTGGTGGCTCTTCGACACCTCGTCCGTAAATCGCGTGCACCGCGTGCAGTTGATGCAGCGCTCGCCGTCCAGCATCACCCGGGGGCCCAACACCACCTTCTTGGGCTTCTGGACCTTGAGAAATTCGAAACGGGACCCTTCGGGACCGTACTTGTAGGTCTGGTTTTGCAGCGGACAGTGACCGGCCTGATCGCAAATCGGACAATCAAGCGGATGGTTGATGAGCAGGAACTCGAGGTTGTCTTTCTGAGCCCGCTCGACCTGTTCGCTGGTCCGATGCGTCCGGACCACCATGCCGTCCGCCATATCCACGGAGCAACTCGTGGTCATCTTCGGCATCCACCGGATCACGGGCTCCCCGTCGTCATTCCGTGTGATCTCGCCGGTCTCCCTGTCCCGAACCGGCATGCCCACTTCCACAAGGCACTGCCGGCAATTGGCGGGAATCGAAAGCGCCGGATGATAACAGAAATGCGGCAGCTCCACACCAAGATCCAGGCAAAACTGGAGCAGCTTCGGCTGCCCCTGAAATGCATACTCCTTGTTGTCTATCGTAATGGTCGGCATGATTGGAACGTACGTCGCCGGCATATCACGCCATGGCGTATATGCTTTGCCGGCATTTGGCTTCAAATTCTTCCCGGAAACGCTGGATGGTATTGCGGACGGGCCAGGCTGCCGCATCGGCAAGAGCGCACACCGTTCGGCCTTCCATCTGATCGCAAAGGTCCATCAGGATATCCAGGTCGCGCAGGGTCCCTTCCCCCTCGTCGATGCGGGTAACGAGGTTCTCGATCCATCCGGTCCCTTCCCGGCATGGCGTACACTGCCCGCAGCTCTCGTGATGATAAAACCGGGTGACCCGGCGAAGAAACTTGACCATGTCCGTGTCCTCGTCCATCACCAGCATTCCGGCCGTTCCCATCATGGAACCCGCTTCGCGCAGCGATTCGGTATCCATCGTTACGCCATCGATCATGTCGGCGCGCAGGACCGGCACCGAGGCGCCGCCCGGCACGATCGCCTTGAGCTTCTTGCCGCCGCGCATCCCCCCGGCGACTTCTTCGATCAGATCCGTGATCAGCATACCTGTCGGATACTCGTACACGCCGGGGCGCTCGACATGCCCGGATAGGCCGTAGAGCACGGGGCCGGGGTGTTTTTCCGCGCCGATGCCCGCAAACCATTCGGCGCCCCGGTTAATGATAAGGGGCGCGCAGGCCAGGGTCTCCACGTTATTGACCGTGGTCGGACAGCCCCAGAGTCCCTTTTGCGCGGGAAACGGCGGCTTGATGCGCGGATAGGCGCGCTTGCCTTCGACGGACTCGAGCAGGCTGGTCTCTTCCCCGCAGATGTACGCGCCCGCTCCCTTGTGGATAATGATCTCGCTGGAAAAATCCGTCCCCAGAATCCGTTTGCCGACATAGCCTTCTGCATAAAGCTTCGCCAGTTCATGTTCCATATGGCGAATCCAGTCGACATACTCCCCGCGGATGTAGAGATAGGTCGCGTCGATCTGCATGGCCCGGGCCGCAATCAGGATCCCCTCGAAAATGAGGTGGGGGTTGTATTCCATGAGCTGCCGGTCCTTGAAGGTCCCCGGCTCGCTTTCGTCGCCGTTGCAGGCGATATAGCGGGGCGTTCCGGGATCGACCGGCGGCATGAAACTCCATTTCAGCCCGGTCGAGAATCCTGCGCCGCCCCGACCGCGCAGGCCGCTTGCCTTAACCGCCTCGGTCACCTTGTCCGGCGCCCATTTTTTACTATGGGTCAATACCGCGCGCAACGCCTCGTAGCCCCCATGTTTTACATACACCTCGAACCGGTGCAAATCACGAACCGGAGGCAGGAGTACGCGCTCGTAGTTGCGCCAGTCGCCGGCTTTGGTAGCTCCGTTTCTGCTGGGTGAAGGCATTTTCATACGTGGTAGTCCGGGCGCGATGCAGGTCCTCCGGATACGTTATTCGAGTGTTTCGGCAATGGGCGGGGTCCGGCCTGTATCCGTCGCCTCCGCATCCGACCGCCGGTTTCCGTCCAACGCGTCTTCGTCCTGCGGCAATGTGACGGATACGAACGGGGGCATATCTCCATCCTTCAGCGCATCGATCAGCGCATCCAGTTTTTCCCTTGAAAGATTATGTA
This sequence comes from Bacteroidetes bacterium SB0662_bin_6, assembly GCA_009839485.1. Taxonomy (NCBI): domain Bacteria; kingdom Pseudomonadati; phylum Bacteroidota; species Bacteroidetes bacterium SB0662_bin_6. Next base: position 27,731 of record VXPQ01000035.1, on the reverse strand, counting down.
CGTACGGTCCGTTCGTAACCTGTAGCATCGGCGCCGTGCCACAGGCTCCGAGGCATTCCACGCCCTGAATTGTGAACAACCCGTCTTCGGTCGTCTCTCCCTCCCGAACGCCAAGTTTTTCTTCAAGGTAGTGCAGCATGTCGTATCCACCGCACAATTGACAGCTGAAGCACGTGCATACGTCCAGCACGTGGGACCCTTTCTTCGCCTTGTAATACTGCGTATAGAACGTCGCCACACCGTATGCAAGCGAAAAAGGAATCTCGATCGTATCGGCCACGAGACGAATCACCTCGGGAGGCAAAAACCCGAATTTCTCCTGAGCGAGCCAGAGCGTTTTCATTACGGCGCCTTCAGGCGTGGGATACTGCCCCCGAAATTCCTCGATCTGCTCCTTTTCCGCATCCGTGAACACCAGATCTTTTTCGGAAAAGACAGGTTCCGGGAGGCGATCCGGTAACGGGACGACAGGATGTTTGATAAAATCGCTCACGGTCGGCTTATTTGTCGGCTTCTCCCATGACCGGATCAATGGAGCCGATGAGAATGACCGCATCGGCCACCAGAGACCCTTCCAGCATGTGTTCGAGTCCTTGTAAATTCGTAAAGGAAGGCGCGTTGACCTTCGCCCGCCAGGGATTGCCCGTACCGTCGGACTGGAGGTACCACCCCAGTTCCCCCTTCGGCGATTCGATCGCCTGATAACAGGCGGCGCCTTTCGGCGGCGCGACCCCTACATCGGTATACAGAAAATCGTGGATCATGCCCTCCATGGAGTAATACACCTCGTCCTTCGACGGATAGGCCCGCTTGGCGTCGTCGGCGCGAATGGGGCCGTCAGGCAAGCGATCCAGACATTGCCGAATAATCCGAAGACTTTCTTTCATCTCTTCGAGCCGCACAAAATACCGCGCGAGGGAATCCCCCGCTTCACGGGTCGGGACATCGAAATCCACTTCCCCGTAAAACATATATGGTTCGAAACGGCGAATGTCATACGGTTCGCCGCTGGCCCGCAGATTCGGCCCCGTAAGCCCGATCTCCACGGCTTCCTGGCGGGTAAGCGTGCCCACATCGCGGTTTCTGTCGATCCATATACGGTTCCGGTTGAGCAAGGCTTCCCAGCCTGCTATCTCCTGACCGAAATCGTCCACAAACTGGTGGATCAGGCGGAAGGCTTCCGGCGTCAGGTCCGAAAACAGTCCGCCGATGCGGCTGTGCGATACGGTGAATCGGGCGCCCGCCACTTCGTCAAAAATACGGTAGAGATCCTCGCGCCCCTTGAAGGTCCACAGAAAAACGGACACGGCGCCGGCATCCATCAATCCGACCCCCAGCCAGAGCAAATGCGACGAAATGCGCGCCAGTTCGCACATAATCATACGAAGCCACTGCGCTCGTTCGGGTACCTCGATAGCAGCAAGTTTCTCCACGGCCAGGCACCATGCCACATTGTTGGCATACGGCGCAAGGTAATCCATGCGATCCGTGTAGGGCATGAATTCCTGATAGGTCTTGTGTTCGGCAAGTTTCTCGATGCCGCGGTGCAGATAACCGATGTCGAGCACCGATTTCTCAATGGTTTCGCCATCCATTTTGACCACGCACCGGAGGACGCCGTGGGTGGCCGGGTGCTGCGGCCCGATGTTGAGGATCATCTCATGCTCGAGCGGATCCCCCTCGTTCGCCTCGTTGCGCTGCGCCTGCTCCAGCCACACATGCTTGCTTTCGAGGCGCTCGTAGATCGCCTCGTTATGCCGGGGCCAGAACCGGAAAACCGATTCCTCTCCTGATGTCCGGAAACCCGATGCGGCGCTCATTCTTCCTCGGTAATCTGTGACGGGGGTTCCTGGTAACTCTTCGGCGTCGGGCCCTCATGGGCCGTCGGAAACGGGTCGTACTGGAGGGGTCCCTCAGGGGTCCGGGGGGGCAGCGGCAGCGATCCGGGAATACCCAACTGGGGAAATTCTTTCCGCTGCGGATAGTATTCGAAATCTTCCGGCATGAACATCCGGCGCATATCCGGATGCCCCTCGAAGCGAATGCCCAGCATATCGTACACCTCGCGCTCGTTCCAGTTGGCGGCGCGATATACATCCGTTACCGTAGGCACCGTCAAGGCGGCCTCGTCCACCCGAACCTTCAGGCGGATACGTTTTCCCTTTTCAAACGATACGAGGTTATAGAACACCTCAAACCGGTCCTCTTCCACGAACCGATCCGCGCCGCCTACATCCGACAGATACAGGAAGCCCTGTTCGTCCTTCAGAAAACGGCATACATCCGCTATGCGCCGTGCCTCGACCAGAACGGTCTGCTCCCCGGCATACTCCTCGACACCCAGAATGGCCTTGTCGAACCGGGCGCATAACGCCTCAATGATCTCAGAGACGTGCGTAGTGGGCTGGGAAAGCGGGTTGTCCCCGCCGGGAGTCGCCGCGTCTTCGGGCGTAAAAAAGAAATCAAGCACCCGGTGAGACGGCATGCCTTCTTCCGCCGGGGGGCTATGTTCGGCGTCCGTGGACATCTCAACCAATACCGTTACCCGTCTGCCCTGCCGGAAGTGCATGTCCCTGCACGTAATCCTGCGTAACGGAATACTCGTTACGGATCTTCTCCTGGATATCCATCAGAGCATGTAAAAGAGCTTCCGGACGAGGCGGACATCCGGGGATATACACATCTACCGGCAGAAAATTATCGCACCCCTGCACCACCCCGTAGCAACGGTGCATCCCGCCCGTCGAGGCGCAAGCCCCCATGGCGATACACCATTTCGGGTCAGCCATCTGATCCCATACCCGGCGGATGGCATGCGCCATCTTGTACGATACCCAGCCGGCCACAATCATCAGATCGGCCTGGCGCGGTGAAAAGCGCATAGCTTCGCTTCCAAAACGGGCTGCATCGTACTTGGGACCTGCAAAGGCCATCATTTCAATAGCGCAGCAGGCAAGCCCCATGGGCATCGGCATAAGTGAATTGGAGCGCGCCCAATTCAATACGGCATCCACTCTGGTGGTAAGAAATCCCTCGTTCCGGGGGCCTTGCGAAACCATGGTATTCAGTATGATGGGTCTTCGGAAAACGAAACACGCAGGGTCAATCGAACTCCAGCCCGCCCTTTTTGACATCGTACAGCAGACCGACGCCAAGAATAAGGATAAACAGGCAAACAACCGCAAGGGCTCCAAGGGCAACCCCCGCATCCATGAACTCGTGGAAACTTACGGCCCACGGATACAAAAAGACGACTTCCACATCGAACACGATGAAGATCATCGCCACCAGGTAAAATTTCACCGAGTAGCGTTCATGGGCCGTGCCCACAGGATCCATCCCGCTCTCGTAGCTGCTCTGCTTGATCAGATTACGCCGGCGCGGCCCGAGCCAGTCGGCGCCCTTCAGGAGCGTCAACGCCATCCCCGACGCAAGCGCCATCATAATAAGCAGGGGAACGAAATCCGCAGGCATAGTTCGTGCAGACAGTGGATACGACTATGATAGACTATGCGCCAGAGGAACAAAACAGGCGGCACCACGCCTGTACAGCGCCTCCGTCCGTAAAAGAGCCCCGGAGAACCGGATGTAAACGCGTAGCATGGGCAAAATACCCCACGTAAGCAGGTCAATCAACGCGAAACGGCCATGAATATCCCGTCAAGGAGAATGGATAGGGCTACAGGGTACGGAATCAGCCTATCCTTCTATATTTCCAGGGTCATCTGTACAAGCCCCATCCGCCCTATCTCCGGCGAGCCGACGAACTCGCGGTGCCGTTGATCCAGCACATTGAACAGGGACAGATTCATGCGCAATCCGGACACATAGTCGCCGAGATCGTATCCGGCGCCGACATCCAGCAGCGTATGCTCCGGCACGGGCCCTGTGTACAAACCCGATCGAACCTCGAAGCCCCCGGTATGCCGCACGGATGCATGGACGCTCCAGTTGCCGGAAGATTCGTAGGCAAATCCGCCCTTGACCTTCGTAGCAGGGGCATTCATGGACAGTTCCAGCGTTTCTTCCTCTTCGCCAAGCTCGCCGGCGTCAAAAAAATTGTCGCTGACCCAGGACAGGTTTCCGAAAACGCGCAGCCGGTCGCCAAGCAGCAACTCGGTGGACACGTCCATGCCGTAGTATTCGATCTCCCCCATGCTCCGATAGGTCATCAGAAGCTGGCCGGGTACCATGTTTTCCACAGGCTGCACGATGGCAATGGGCGTATTCTCCGGAAGAAACGCCGCAAAGTCGGGCCGGGCAAGCTCCACGATGAGCGACGATATGTCGTCTGCCGAGAATCCTACCGCCTGCAAGGCCGCATGCAGGGTCTCATTGCCCGCGATTCCGTCGGCGAGCGCCGCTTGCAGGTCGCCGAACAACAAGTCATGATTGGGCACCAGCACGAAGGGCGTCTCTACCCGCAACGGGCTGACGAAATTCTTCCGCCGGGTGTAATACCCGTCCACGGCAACCAGCAGCCGCTCCCCTAACAACCCCTTGTATCCTATTTCGAAGATCTCGCTGGACGTGTATTCCAGGGAAGGGACATCCACCACATCCTGGGCTATACTGTTCGGATCGATATCGAATGTGTTCAAATCCACATATCCGATATTGGCCGGCGTCAGGCCCGTCACGGTGATGCCCCCGTCCGGACTGAGCAGGCCGATAAACTGGTCAATGAGCACCGCCGGTATGTTTAAGCCCTGCGCCGCAAGCAATCCTTGCAAATCAGACACCGGAATACTCGAAAGCGCTCCGTACATCTCACTATAGAGCAAACCGAGAGGGACGCCTACGGGCACGGGCGCTCCGAAAATATCCGGAAACATACTGGAGGCGATCAGGCCGCCCTGTGCATCGCGCTGGAAATGAAATCCGTCCAGTGATCCCCGGGCCTGGATCGTAAGCGGTCCGGCCGCGCCCGCATTGAAGTCCAGAAAAAGGTTATGCGTGCCGGGCGAAGCGAATGCCCGGTTGAACGTGGCGCGAATGCTGTGTGCGGGATCCGGTTTGAAAACGAGGGCGGCCCGGGGAGAAAACTGCACCCCGTCGAACAAATCGTGCCGGTCCGCGCGCACGGCGAGGGTCGCATTCAACATTGGACTCAGCCGAACGACGCTCTGAAGATAAGCGCCTGTCTCGGCGAATCGGTCACGATCTTCGTTGCGGCCAAAGACCGTGGACTTCGTAACCGGATTGGTCAGTTCGTATTCCGCGCCGAGCACAAAACGGAACCGCTCGTCCAGAATATCGAAGTCGTACTGCCCCTGTACATTGATCTCGGTCGAGTTGTCCACTACGTCATCGACCGATCCCTCCCGATAGACAAAGGAATCGCCCGCATCGTTGAAATTCGCATAGGCCTGGGCGAAAAACCTTCCGGCGTCGAGGCGAAGCTGCCCGTACGTATATCCGAACCCTTCGCCCTGAATCGTACCGATCGATGAAAGCCCGATGGTCTTGACCGCCGAAAATCCGCCATTGGCCGTCAGCGTGACGTTCGAGCGAGGCTGCCAGGAAAGCAGACCCGACAGGGTATAGTTATGGTTATTGTAATCGACGGGAAGCGCCTCCTCTCTGAACGTGCCGAGTTGTATGGCATCCAGGGGATCCTCCGGATCGAAGGCAAAGTCGTTGGCGCGCTGAAAATCGGCGACGACCTTGTAACCCAGTTTGCCGCCCGCAACCCCCGCATGGCGCAGGGAGGCCGTCAGTGCATTGCGCAAGCCTCCACCCACGCGTACCGTCGTACCCGGATGCGTAAACGGATCCTTGCTGATGAAGTGGATCACGCCTGCATCGACCCCGGCGCCGAAGAGTGCCGATCCCGGACCCCGGACCACTTCGATGCGCTCCAGATCGATCTGGCTGATCGGCATCAGGCTGTAATCGTTCAGGCCCAGAGACGCCACGGCCGCCCGCCGGTAATCCGTCATGACATACGTGGCTCCGGTGAAGACGTTATTGAACCCTCGCAGCACGACCTCATACCGGTTGACGCCCGTCTGCGCCATATCCACCCCGGTTACATTCCGAAGCAACATGGCGGAGGACGGCAGGGCCACGCTTTCGATTTCTCTTGTATCCAGGACGGAGATCGAAGCCGGGGCGTCCAGCACCTTCTCGGAGGCGCGCGATGCACTCACGACCACGGCATTGAGATCGAAACCCGTCGGGCGCAAAGCTACGTCCGCCGTGAGGGATTCGCCGGGCTGCAAGGATATCTGCATCTCTTCCTGCTCGTATCCCACAAAACGCACCGAAAGCACGTAATCGCCCGGAGGAATTCCGGAAATCTCATACGATCCGTCGGCGTCCGAGGCAGCGCCTGCAATCACGACACCATCCACCAGCAACACCACATTGGCGTCTTGCAGAGGCGCCTCCGACGACGCGTCCGTAACCACGCCGTGAACCGATACGTCGGCTTGCGCCTGCGCCGATCGGGGCGCGAACGCACCGAATGCAAGAAAGCAGAACAGGGAGGTAGCGAGCAGATAGCGCAGCATGGCGTTCATGATAAAATGGGGAAAGCAATGAACCTGTTCAAACAAGGGTTCTCAAGAGATCATATCCGACCTGCATATCCCAGTGCGAATAACGCCCGATTAAATATAAATATGTCTCCCTACCGAAACTGTCAAGAAATATACCGGCGACCCGTGAAAATGATCGGGAGCGGGTGTCCGGCACGCGCTGGCGGAGCATCAACGGCCAAGGCCGGCCCGCTCGAAAATAAAGTCGATCCGGCGAAGATGGTACGATAGATCGAAGGCCAGTTCCACCTCTTCCGGCGACAAATGCTCCATGAGGGCAGCGTCCCCGGCGACAATCTCCCTGAACGGGCGTTTTTCTTCCCATGCCCGCATCGCCGCCGGTTGGACCAGATCGTAGGCCGCCTCCCGGGACATCCCCTTGTCGATCAGCATAAGCATGAGGCGCTGGCTGTGATACAGTCCATAGGTCCCTTCCATATTTGCCCGCATCGCCTCGGGATATACGACCAGCGTGTCCATGATGCCCGCAAACCGGTGCAGCGCATAGTGAAGAATCGTCGTGGCGTCGGGAATGATGACTCTTTCCACGGACGAATGAGAAATGTCGCGTTCATGCCAGAGCGCCACATTTTCACAGGCCGACACCATGTAGCCGCGAAGGAGCCGGGCGCAGCCCGTGATATTCTCCGAGCCCACCGGGTTCCGTTTGTGCGGCATGGCGGACGACCCCTTTTGCCCTTTCCCGAAGGCTTCCTCGACCTCCCGGACCTCGTTTTTTTGAAGCCCCCGCACTTCCACCGCCATCTTTTCGAGCGAAGCGCCGATGAGCGAAAGCACGGACAGATAGTGTGCATGCCGGTCCCGCTGGAGAACCTGCGTCGAAACGGCCGCAGGCCGTAAACCCAGCTTCTCGCACACCATCTGTTCGATCTCGGGCGGAATGTGCGCAAAGGTGCCTACGGCCCCCGACAATTTCCCCACGGCCATATCCTCGGCCGCAGCCGCGAACCGGCGGCGGTTGCGCATCATCTCGGCATGATACAGCGCCATTTTCAAACCCCATGTCGTCGGCTCGGCATGGACGCCGTGCGTGCGGCCCATCATAAGGGTATACCGGTGCTCGCGGGCCTTGTCCGCCAGCACGTCCAGCATCCGGTCGATGGCCGTCAGCAGAAGATCGTTCGCCTTTTTGAGCTGGACCATCAGCGCCGTATCGACCACATCGGAAGACGTAAGGCCGTAATGCACCCATTTTTTCTCCGGCCCCAGCGATTCGCTTACCGCGCGCGTAAAGGCCACCACATCATGCCGCGTCGTCTTCTCGATCTCATGAATGCGCTCCACATCGAATGAGGCCTGTTCGTAGAGCAGGGCAACATCCTCCGAAGGTATGACGCCCAGCTTCGACCACGCGTCACACGCGGCCAACTCGACATCGAGCCAGGACTGGAACCGGCTCTGTTCGCTCCATATTTCCCCCATTTCGGGGCGGGTGTATCGGGGTATCATTGTTCAGAACGGATGCGGAGGATAGTGGTAACAGACCCTAAAGCAGATGGCGCTGGTCACGCAGGTATTTGTTGAGCAACTCGCGCGCCCGGAATATATGCGCCTTCACGGTGCCCAACGGCAAATCGAGTTCCTGCGCAATCTCTTCATAACTTTTTTCCTGTTGGTGGCGCAACACGATCACGCGGTGGTATTTCGGGGGAAGCGCATCGATGGCTTCCTGAATCAGGGTTTTGCGTTCGTCTTCCACGATGTGCCGATCCGGCCGGTACGTAGTGTCCGGCAACTCCACCGACATTTCTCCTTCATCCGTCTTGATGGGCTGGTCAATGGACAGCGTGGGGAGTTTTTTCTTGCGGACGTAGTCGATCGCATGATTCGTCGCAATCTTGTACAGCCAGGTGGAAAAGGCATACTCGGGAGAATACGACGGAAGCGCCGCGAATGCCTTGACGAAACTGTCCTGGACCAGATCGTCGACCTCCATCCGATCCCGGGCGATTTTCCGGATGTGCTGGTGAAGCGCATTCCGGTACTTGTCGAGCAATTCGGAGTAGGCCGTCTCGTCGCCGGCGAGCGCGCGCGCCACGCACCGCTTGTCCTGTTCGGCAGATTCAGAAGGGATCGTTTGGGGCTTCTTTTCAGGCATGACCGAACAGGCCGTTTCACCCGTTCCGGAGAACTTTCCGTGTCTGACGGCATGAAGCGGACGCCGGGCAATGCCGGAAATATCCGCCGCCGCGATGCAACCGAAGATGTACGAAGATAGCCATTACCCGACCTATTTGCGCCGTTTCGCCCCTATACCCTGTGAAAGATGTGAAGAACCCTCCGGAGAATACCATGTTAGCGCCGGAGCGCGTAGATTTAGTTTCATCCCCCTGATTCTCACGATGCTATAGGGTGTACCGTTCGCCATGGCCGGTCATAACAAGTGGTCCAAGATCAAGCGGCATAAGGCCAAAACCGACCAGCGCAGATCGAAAATCTGGGCGCGGATTTCCCGCGACATCACGGTAGCCGCCCGGGAAGCAGGGGGTGATCCCGGTATGAACGCTTCGCTGGCGCTGGCGGTCGAAAAGGCAAAGGCCGAAAACATGCCGAAGGATAATATCGAGCGGGCCATCAAGCGCGGCACCGGGGAAATTCAGGGCGAAGATTACGAAGAGGTTACCTACGAGGGCTATGGACCGCATGGCGTAGCGGTGTTCGTGGAAACGCTGACGGACAACCGAAACCGGACGGTAGCCGACTTGCGCCATCTTTTCAGTAAAGGGGGCGGAAGCCTCGGCAAGTCCGGATCGGTGGCATACCTGTTCGAACGCAAGGGCGTCATAGAAACCTCCTCCTCCGGACAACCGCATGATGAACTGGCCCTGTTCGAAATCGTTGCGGAAGCAGGCGCCGAGGACATGCAACAGGAGGGGGATGCGTATCTGATCGTCACGCCGCCCGACCTGCTGGAAGACGTACGCAGGGCGCTCGAACGCGCCGGCGTGGAAATCGGCGAGGCCCAATTGATCCGGGAACCCTCAACGACCGTGGCCCTTTCCGGAGATGATGCCCGGAAGGTATTGCGCCTCATCGGGCACATCGACGACCACCAGGATGTACAGGCAGTCTTCACCACGCTGGATATGAACGAGGAAACCCTCGCTGCCCTATCCTTCTGACAAATCTTCAAGGGCATACAGTTGGATACTCTGATCAAAACCATCTCGCTCAGCACGTCACGTTCGCAAATACAGACATCATGATTCCATCGTTGAAATTAGCGAAAAACACTGTGGATTCGGGGCATCGCGGACGTGACGTGCCCTTCGGGAGGCTGAGAGGGGTGCGCTGGCCGCGTCATTCCTCATTGTGTGGGGCCTGCCACACTGCTTCGTCATTCCTTGCCAGCGCACCCCTCTCAGCCTCTGAGCTTCGCGGACTTAATCAGAGTATCCAATGATCGTACTTGGCATCGACCCCGGGTCGCAATACACAGGGTACGGCGTCATCACCTGCGATGGCTCCGGGGAGCGCGCACTGGAATATGGCGTGCTGCGCCTTGACCGGTACGACGAGCACCCGCTTCGCCTCAAAAAGATTTACGACGAGATCACGGCGATCGCCGCACGCGTTTGCCCGGACGAATGCGCCATCGAGATGCCCGTATACGGAAGCAACCCCCAATCCATGTTGAAACTCGGGCGCGCCCAGGCGGCGGCCATGATCGCCATGCTGAACCGGGAAATTCCGGTAACCGAGTACACCCCGAAGCAAGTCAAGAAAGCCGTCACCGGGCGGGGCAACGCCTCGAAGGAACAGGTCCGCTATATGGTGCGCGCTATTCTCTCGATCAAGGACGAGAACGACGGCAAGGCCATGGAAGCCGATGCGTCCGACGCCCTCGCCGTCGGGTTATGTCATGCGCACCGCCGCGCGAAAGGCGAAACCCGAGGACCCGCCAGTTGGAAAAGCTTCCTGCGAGCGAATCCGCATATCGTCATTGAATAAGCGGCAGCCCGTTCAATCGTAGAAATAGCCTCGTTCCTCATCCCGGACGCGAACGACCTCGGCAAGTTCGGCCTCGTCGACGCGTGCCCCCATTTGCTGGATGAGGCGGGAAATCTGACGATCCTTTTGCGGCGCCTGATTCCACTCCGGGTGGGCCTGCTCCACAATGCTGACAAGAATGCGCAGATAGGGATACCGTTGCTCCGCGGTATCCAGATCGTTGATGGCCCGTGCAAACAACTCTGCATTGCGGCCGACCTGGCGATCAACCATTTTCGTGTCGAAGTCGGTGGAACTCATGCCGATATGAATTGCATCATGTCTGATAAATCCGGAACGGGCGCGCGGCACAAGGAGTCCGCAAGCAAACTCTTCGCCCGGAATACCCTCCGTCGGGACCGCAATAATAACGAATGCCGGGACCACAACCAAGCCGGGACCGTATTCCGTTTCCCGCGACAGGCGGATTCCGGCGGTCGTGAACTTTTATCAATAGGTGGCGGAGGTCCTGCGCATACCATACCTTTCTGGAAAATGATTTGACAAACGACCCTTGAACAAATCCCTGCCATATCGACTGGACCTGCTCCCGGTGATCCCCTCGTTTCACCGGCGCGCCCGGTACAAGAAGGCCTTTCGGGAAGGTCAACTGGTCTATTATGGTCCACATCCGCCCTATTACGGAATCGGAGAGGTAAAACAGATTGTAGGATCGTACGTAGCTGTGGATTTTCGCGGCACCGGCGAGTTCGGCGTACACGAAGATGTACTCGAACACAATTACCTCATTCCGATTTCCCACCACAGACTGGCGGCGATATAGCACACGTACGGACCGCGGGGCGCCGTTCCCGAACGACAGCGGCCATCGCTTGTGCGCAAACACCACACTGCTTCGTCATTCCTTGCCGGCGCACCCCTTTCGGCCTGTGAGCCCTGCGGACTTAGGGCCTGTCAACACTAATCAGAGTATCCCATGCAAACCCACATTAACCGGATCAGCGACGTAACCTGCGACCTTGAAATCGAGGCCGCAGCGGAAGAACTTGCGTCCGATTTCAAAGCCGCCCTGCAACGGCAACGGACGCGCACGGAAATGAAAGGCTTCCGTCCCGGCAAGGTCCCGGTGGGTCTCGTCAAAAGAATCCATGGAGAAGAAATCGCTTACATGCTTGCCCACGAAAAGGTGCAGGAAGCATTCCGCAAGGAAGTGATTGAAAGCAAGCAGTACGATGTGGTGGGCCGACCCGTGCTCACCACGCTCGACTACGAAATGGATGGGGATTTGCGGGCGGTGATCCGGTTCGGAATCCGGCCCGAAATCACGCTAAAGGACCTCTCCGGCGAAAAAATCCCGCGTCTCAAGCGCGACGTCACAGACGAGGATGTAGCGGAACATCTGGAGCGCATCCGCAGAAGCCGCGCCACGCTGGTCCCTGTTGAGACGGATGAAATCACGGAAGATTTTCAGGTGATCATGGACATGCAGCGTCTCGACGACAAAACCGGCACGCCCGTCATCGGAGAGAAAGAAGAAGGAATAACTTTCTTTGTCGACGACGAGGATCTGCACGAAACCATCCGGGAAGGCGTGCTCGGCAAACGGGCAGGAGAAACATTCCCCGTGGAAATCCCTCCTGACAACGACGTCAAGGGACCCGTACGCCGGTATCAGGCCACGGTCAAGGAAGCAAAACGCCGGGACCTGCCCGATCTCGACGATACGTTTGCCGAGGAGGTTACAGACGGAAAAGTAAGCGATCTGGAGGAATGGAAAAGCGTCATCCGCCGCCAACTGAATGCGCTTTGGGAAGAGCGCACCCAGGAATTGCTTGTCGACCGCATCGTCGATCGCATGATGGCCTTGCACGACATTCCCGTTCCCGAATCCGCGGTGGAAATGTATCTGGACGGTTTTGTCGATGACGTGAAAAAACGTAACAACGGCAAGGAACCGGAGGATTTCGACGAGCAGGCTTTCCGGGAAGAGCGCCGCAGCATGGCGGGACGGCATGCCAAGTGGAAACTGCTTCGCGACGCCTATATCGAACACGAGCAACTGGAGGTAACCGAGGACGATCTCGACGCCTGGTTCGATAAGGCTACCGGGGATAACGATGAACTGGCCCCCGAAACGTTGCGCCGGTACTACGAACGCACAGGCGCCATGGACGAGATCCGGGAGCGCCTGATGAGCCGCAAGGTGTTCGCCCGCCTCACTGACGCCTTCGAGATAGAAGACAAGGATCCGGAAGCCTTCCAGGCGCTGCTCGATGAAAATGCTTCCTCGGATTCCTCCATCGTGATCCCTGCCTGATCAGGAGCATCCGTACCAGGCACGGAGACGGCGGAACTCCCTTCCGGGGATACGGTAGCATCATCCCCTTCGAACATCACGTATTCTTTCCGCCGCACATGGTAGACGATTTTGTCAAATTCTCGCGGGACCTCTCTGTCCCGAGCAGCATCTACAGCGGCCCTTCCCGCGAGGAATCCATCGCCACACTCGTACCGATGGTCGTCGAACAAACGAACCGGGGCGAACGCGCCTACGACATCTTCAGCCGTCTGCTGAAGGAGCGCATCGTCATTCTGGGAACTCCCGTGAACGATCAGATTGCGAACCTCGCGGTGGCGCAACTTCTGTATCTGACGAGCGAGGATTCCGAGCGGGATATCAATATGTACATCAACTCGCCGGGGGGCATCATATACAGCGGCCTGGCGGTATACGACACCATGCAATGGGTCAGCGCCCCGATCGCCACCACCTGCGTGGGGCTCGCCGCCTCGATGGGCTCGATTCTGCTTGCGGCAGGCGCCGCGGGCAAACGCGGCGCGCTGCCCAACTCCCGCATCATGCTGCATCAGCCGCTGGGCGGCACACAGGGGCAGGCATCGGATATCGAAATCCAGGCAAAAGAGATTATTCGCCTCAAGCAGGTATTGTACGAAATCCTTGCCCGGCACACGGACAAGACGATCGAACAAATCGAGAGCGACGCGGACCGCGACTACTGGCTCAGCGCCCAGGAAGCCAAAGACTACGGCATCGTGGACAATGTGCTGAACCACCAGCAAAAAGCAGAGGAGGAACCGGAGATGTAGGTAAGAGAACCTCTGCTAAATCATATGAAGATCATATAAGGATACTCGGATTAAGTCCGCAAAGCTCAGAGGCTGAGAGGGGTGCGCTGGCAAGAAATGACGAAGCAATGTGGCAGGCCCCCACATAATGAGGAATGACGCAGCCAGCGTGCTCTTCGCAGCCTCCCGAAGGGCGCTTCACAATCGTGAAGCGCTGAGCGATGTGGTTTTGATCAGAGTATCCTTAATAGTACCGCGTACGGGATTCGAACCCGTGTTACCAGCGTGAGAGGCTGGCGTCCTGAACCCCTAGACGAACGCGGCGGATCGACGGAAGCAGCCAGCAACAAACCGTATAAACAACATACGATTAAACGACCGCACCCTGACACTTTGCAACGCAAATCTCTCTGAAGAGTTTCAGAAAACGGCATCCAGACCTCTGCATCCCGCATGTCGCATCCGGTGATAACCATACCATCCATGAACACTTCTGTCCAGTCTTTCATCCGATCTTTTTCCGCGCCTGTCCGCGCCGGTACCGCGCTTTGTCTGCTGCTTCTGCTTGCGGCATGCGGATCCGACGAAGAAACATCCGAGCAAACCGACGACGTGCAATATGCCATGGGGGAACCGTTGTCGGATGCCTCGCTTGCGGTCGTCGTAACCTCCGAATTCGGAGCCGACACCCTCTCCACGCAAACTTTCGAGGAGCAGGTCCTGTTTGCTGCGACGCAATTCGGTATCCTGGGCAATGCGGAAGAAACCCGCAGACTCCGAAAAAGTCTGGTGGAAGAATTTGTGCTGTTGGAGCATCTGGTCTTTGGCGAAGCGGATCGCCTCGGCCTTACCGCCACCGATGAATCCGTAGAGGAGCGAATGCGGCAAATCGTGGCGCAATTCCCCGACGAGGAAACGTTCAGACAAGCCCTCGCGGGAGATAACCTGACCGAAGAGGGTCTCCGCGAGCAGATCGGCAACGACATCACGCAGCGGGCCATGCTCGACCATTTTGCGGCGAATGCCGAGGAACCCGAACCGGATGAAATCGTGGCGTTCAGCGAATCGCGGGCCGAGGAAGTGCGCGCTTCGCACATCTTGTTCATTCCCCCTCCGTCGGCAACTGCCGAACAGAAGGACTCCACACTAAACAGGGCCGTAGCGGTGCTCGACAGCATCCGGACGGGCGCAGACTTCGCAGAAATGGCGCAACGGCACTCGCAAGGGCCTTCCGGGCCCGGTGGCGGGGATCTCGGTTTCTTCAGCCGGGGAGACATGGTGGAGCCCTTCGAGCAAGCCACCTACGCCTTGAGAGATTCGGGAGATGTTACGCAAGAACCGATCGAAACGAGCTTCGGGTATCACCTCATCAAATTGACCGGACGGCGGACCGCTACCCTGATGGACTCCTCCGAGGCGCGCCAGATGATTCTCCGGGAACGACAGCGTGATGCGGTTCAGAACGAAATCGACCGGCTCCGCGCAAGTGTAACCGTGCATGTCAACCCGGATGTGGTGGACGTCGATCTGAACGCACCCGAAGAATAGGATACTCTGATCAAAACCGCTTCGATCAGCGCTTCACGTACGAACGTGAAGCGCCCTTCGGGAGGCTGAGAGGGGTGCGCTGGCTACGTCATTCCTCATTATGCGGGGCCTGCCACATTGCTTCGTCATTCCTTGCAGGGCCCCCGGTCGCAGCGGACCATCCCGATGTGCGGGATCCCGACTTCTTCGAACGGATCGCCGACGGATTGGAAACCGAACGATCGGTAGAAGTCCTCAAGATGTAACTGGGCATGGAGAATGTATTCCCCAAGGCCGGTCCGGCGAGCATCCTCTATAACCCAGGATACCAGGGCCTTTCCGTACCCTTTCCCGCGGTAGTCCCGCAGCACGGAAAATCGTTCCAGTCTGGCAGCGGGACGCTGCTTATACGCCAGCATACGCCACCTTGCCGCCGCCATCGGCTCGCCGTCTACCGAGCCAAGCACATGGCGACTGATCTCCTCATACTTGTCCCACTCCAGCTCGTACGGGCAGTGTTGTTCTTCGATAAAAACCTGCGTGCGAATGGCTTTCACGGCTTCCCATTCCTTGCTATGCCTGTACGCGATGCGCACAGTCATTTCACCAGTGGAAAATCCACTCATAGGATCCATTATGTTGACCTGTCGGCGACGCGACGGCCCTATTCGCCTTTATCCCAAGGCCTCCATCCCGAATTGCTCGATGGCCTCCAGCGTCTCGCGCACATCGTCCCAGGTCGTCGTGTGATTCACGATGCAGAGCCTGAGCGAAAACTTCCCGGCGAGCTTCGTCGATGACATGAACGCACGCTCCTCCCAAAACACGCGGGCGAGCACATTCCTGTTGATCTCCTCCAGAGCCTCTTCGTCAAGGTCCGTGTCCTGAGGGTTGAACCGGAAACACACGATCCCCAGCGACGCAGGATTCAACACCTCCATCGTCGCACTCTCCCGAATGTACTCCTCGGCCTGCGCGGCCAACTCCATCCCCTTCGACACCGCCCGACGGAACGCCGCCATCCCGAACGTCTGAACCGACATCCATATCTTCAACGCACGGACCGAACGGCTCAGTTGCAAACCCCGATCCGAAAAGTTCGGATGGTTCGCCCCCCAAATAGTGTCCTGAAGCATATCGTGCGGTATCACGAAAGCGTTCGTGAGCGTCTTTACATCCTTCACCAGCAAACAGCCCGCCTCGTACGGCTGGAAAAACCACTTGTGGGCATCGATCACGATCGAATCGGACCGCTCGATCCCGCGCAGAAGCTCCTTGCCGCGCTCGGTCACCGCGCCAAAGCCGCCGTACGCCGCATCGACGTGCAGCCAGATGTCTTCCGCCTCGCAATAGTCCGCCATCTCCTCAAGCGGATCGATGGCGCCCGTACTGCCTGCCCCGGCATTCGCACACACCGCAATGGGAGTAAACCCCGAAGCGCGGTCCGCAGCCACGGCGCGGGCGAGCGCCTCCACGTCCAGACGGAAGCGATCATCGCAGGCGATCTTTCGGATGCACTCCGCACGAACACCGATGATGCGGGCCGCGCGCACCTGCGCACTGTGACTCTGGTCGCTCATGTACACGGTCGCGCGATCAGGATCTCCAGCCGCCTCCCGCGCCGCCACGAACGCATTGAGACTGGCCGCCGAACCCCCGCTCGTCAAAAGGCCTCCGGCGCTCTCCGGATAGCCCAGCCAGCTACGAATCCAGTCGACGACCACCAGCTCGAGCTCGCTCGGACCGCTTGAAGTCAGCCACGTACACTGGTTCACCTGGTGTCCGGCTACCATGAAGTCCGCCAGTATCCCCGGCCAGGTGGGCGACGAAGGGATAAACCCGAAGAAGCGGGGATGGTCGTTCCGGGCCGCGATAGGCAGAATATCACGGGCAGCCTGCTCGATCACCTCCAATGCAGGCCGACCCTCCTCGGGCGGAGCCTCCGCCAACTGGCCTACGAGCTCCTCCCTGAACTCTCCATCCCAGGCATTCTCTTCAGGAAGGCGCTCCATCCGCTCGACCAAAAGCTCCGCCACGCGGCGCGCAAGATCCAGCATCACCTCGGGCGACATCCTCAGATCGTCGCGCACTTCGCTCGATGCGTCTGCAACCGTTCTTTTGTCACTCACTTGTCCCATCGGATTCTTCCGGTAACCGCAGGATATATCACAGCAGGGGGTGTCCGGCGCCCGCAAGATCAGCCGGCCGCGGACAGACTTCGTCCGCCTGTGCAAAGGCAGGGCGTACACCGGAGAATATGCCTGCGAATACCGGCAAGCACACCAAAAACACGGATAATTCAGCCTTCATGGTTCTGTACAGAGTTTTGTTCGGGAGAACTGCAAAGGCAAAAAAAGATAAACAAATCTGAGGAAAGGACAACCTAAGCTACATCGACAAACTACCTGCGCGTTCGCAAAGCCAGGATTACCCGATCCGGCTTAGAAACAACATGCTGTGGTTGGACAGGGTGTGTCCCTCGAATGGCCTTATTAGTATTCGTCCGAAAGAACCCGGTCAATATCCCTTCCCCGTCCCAACGTCCCCCACGTCGAGAAAGTATCTATCCGGGTAGCCCCTCCGCTCCGGCTCACCGCAAACAAGGACTCGTCCGGAAGTACATCGGACAAGAGCGGTGAATGGGTGGTGACGATGCACTGGGTCTGTTGCAGGGCCTGCTGCGTTTTCAGCAGGTCCGCAATGCATTGGATATGACGCGGGTGGATGCCGTTTTCCGGCTCTTCGAGCCCCACGAGGCCGGGGGCTTCCCGTGCCCCGATCAGGGCCAGCAATCCCAGCATCCGAAGCGTACCGTCCGAAAGCATCCGGGCAGACATGGCCGCACTGCCCTCTATCAGGCACAGTTCGGCCTCGCCGAATTCGTTCACCTGCACATCGATCCCATCGATATCCGGCAGAAGCGCGTGCAAGGCTTTCTCCATATCCTGAAGCCGATCCGGATCCGTGGCCTTGAGCGTATTCAGAAAAGCGGCCAGGTCTTCACCCATCGGGCCGATATGGGACACTTCCCTGAGCGGGGCGGCGGTGCGCATGCGCTCGCGCGGGTCAAAACAGAAAAATCGCCAGCTTTCCAGTTCGCGCCGCGCCGCCGCAACATGCGGATAATACGGCAGATAATGGGGCATGGAAAGGATACTGCGATCCAGATACCGGTCGTAATAGGTGGGATGCGCCTGCCCGTCAAGCCGCAAATGGATCCTTTCGCCTTCTCGTCCGAAAAACGGCTTGCGCTTACCTGTAGGATTGCCCTTCCTGTTCAGGGCGGCCAGGGATTCGTCCGCCACGCGCAGAATGCCGGACCCGGGCAGCATTTCGATTTCGATGCGGTAACGCAGGTCGCGTTCATGCACTTGCGGAAGCCGCTCCTTGCCGTTTTCGGGGGGTGATACGGCGCCGCTCGGACGACGCATGTCCCGTATTTCCTGATTGACCGCGTGCACGACCGCATCCGAAAGCCGCAGATCGGCTTCGAAGGAAAACGTCAGGTGCTCCCGGGCACGCAGCTCCTTGAGCCCCCCTTCCCGCATCGTGAACGATTCGAGGGGTTTCCCCCTGTACGGCGCATCAAAAGCGTCCTTCAGCGTTTTGCTGGTGCCTAGCCTGGACAATAATTGCAACGCATCGAGCACATTGCTTTTTCCGGCGGCATTCGGGCCGAACAGCACGGTTAGCGGCTCGATATACGCCTCGACATCGAGAAGAGATTTGTAGCCTTTGATGTGAACGCGCTTAAGCATGGCATCCCTGTGCTTCCGGTTTCACACCGTCGCATCCTGCATGCGATCCGGCAGATACAGTATAAGACACTCTGATCAAAACCACTGCGCTCAGCACGTCACGTTCGCGCGGACAGGATATCATAATTGCATCGTCATTCCTTGCCAGCGCCCCTCTCTCAGCCTCTGAACTTCGCGGACTTAATCAGACTATCCTTAGCGGGAAACGCTTCGGATTCGGGGCATCGCGGACATGACGCACCCTTCGGGGGCTGCAAGGGATATATCCCCCGTTGCGTGCGTTATAGTATATTGTTCCTGTTCGATCCCCCACATCCATCCTCTGTGCGGTAATCGCCCGTCTGCGGCCGGCGACCCGCCCATCACGGTCATGAAGGGTATCGTCTACCTTGATTACAATGCGTCCACGCCGGTGGACGAACGCGTCCTGCAGGCCATGCTGCCCTGGTTTTGCGGGCAATACGGCAACCCCTCCAGCAAAGGACATCCCATGGGCTGGGCCGCGGAGGAGGCCTGCGAACAAGCCCGGGAGCAGGTGGCCGCCGCCGTTGCGGCGGAACCGGGGGAGATCGTGTTCACCTCCGGGGCTACGGAGGGGGCCAATGCGGCCATCAAGGGGGTAGCGGAGATGTACGCGTCCAGAGGACGCCACCTCGTTACGGTACAGACCGAACACCGGGCAGTGCTCAATACGCACCGGGCGCTTGAACGAAAAGGGTACGAGGTCACCTACCTGCCCGTGGATGCGCACGGGCTACTCGATCTCGATGCATTGGAGAGCGCCCTCCGCGACGACACGATTCTCGTTTCCGTGATGTGGGCGAACAACGAGGCGGGCACGATCCAGCCCGTAGAACGCGTATCGGAAATAGCCCGCTCCCGGGGCGTGCTCTTTATGACGGACGCCACCCAGGCCGTGGGGAAAGTACCTGTCCAGGCCGGAGTGGCGGACCTGCTTGTCTGCTCGGCGCACAAGTTCTATGGCCCGAAGGGAGTCGGCGCCTTGTATGTGCGCCGGCGCGATCCCCGGGTGCGCATCGCACCGCTTCTGGACGGGGGCGGTCACGAAAACGGCCGCCGTTCGGGAACGCTGAATGTGCCGGGCATCGTGGGCATGGGGGAAGCCGCCGAAATCGCCTGCCGGGAAATGGAAGACTTCAGGGAGCGTATGGAGCATCTGCAGAACCGCCTGGAAAGTCGCCTGCTCCAGCTTTCCGGCGCGCGGTTGAATGTGCCGCCACAGGTCCCTCGCCTCCCGCAAACGTCCAGCATCCGATTCGAAGGCATCGGGGGCGCTCATATGATTACGGCATGCCGCAACCTCGCCTTTTCCGCCGGGAGCGCCTGTTCCAGCGGCAGCGGCGAACCGAGCCATGTGCTCCGGGCCATGGGCCTGTCGAGCGAACAAGCCCTGTCCACGCTGCGTCTCAGCCTCGGACGATTCACTACCGAAGACGAAGTGGAACGCACCGCCGATCAGATCGGGCAGTGCGTCCGGAACGCCAAGCAAACGGCATTGGCTTCCGCCTGACCTGGCGGGAAAATAGACCCCGCAGAGCGCCGCTGCATAGTTTTAACAGGCCCTAACCCATCCTTATTCGACATGGAACCGATTCAGGGGGAAATCACCAATCGTGTGGCCCAGAGCGACCTGGTCGTGTTCAATCTGGAAGACCTGTGGGATAACCGGCCTGTCACGGAATTCGATATCGCCCCTTTCCTGTTTCAGGAGATGATCCTGCGTGAGAAGGACTTCCGGACCGCCATGAAAACGCATGACTGGGCGCAGTACACAGACCATCACGTGGCGGTCTTCTGCTCAGTGGATGCGATCATTCCCACCTGGGCATGGATGCTCGCGGCATCAAAACTGGAATCCGTCGCCCGGTCCGTAGCTCTGGGACGGGCGCATGACCTGATCCGGGATCATTTCGCGCGGGCGCTCGAATCCACAGACTGGTCCTCCTACGAAGGAAAGCCCGTGGTCGTCAAGGGATGCGGCAGCGGCGTCGTGCCGCCCGCCGCCTACCTGCTGGCCACGACAAAATTGCAGCAGGTGGCCGCCAAATTGATGTACGGCGAGCCCTGTTCGTCCGTCCCGCTGTGGAGAAAACCGCGAGAGATATCCCGGCCGGCCGCCGCCAAAAAAGCAAGCGCCGCACCCCCGCTTCCGGGCAATATCAGGCGCGCCCCGTAGCCGAACCGCCCCCGCGTTCAACCGACACGGGAAAGCCCCATCCCCCGGTCCCCATACACGGCGTAAAGGTGTTCCCGCACCGCCGCGTGCCCGGATTCCGTCAGGTCCGGATCGCGGGTAACCAGTTCAAAAGCCATGTCGCGAGCCTGCGTGAGGAGCTCGACATCGCCCGGCAACTCGGCAATTTTCAACTCCGGCAAGCCGCTCTGCCTGGTGCCGAAAAAATCGCCGGCGCCGCGAATCTTCAGATCGGCTTCGCTGATCCGGAAGCCATCGTTCGTATCCACCATCACCTGCAAGCGCTCGCGGGCTTCGTGCGTACACTTGTAATCCGCCATGAGAATGCAGTAACTCTGCTCCCCGCCCCGGCCGACCCGGCCTCGTAGCTGGTGCAACTGGCTCAGCCCGAACCGTTCGGCATGTTCGACGATCATGATGGTGGCGTTCGACACGTCCACCCCCACCTCGATCACCGTCGTAGCAACCAGCACCTTGAAATCGGCCCGGTGAAAGAGGGTCATGGTATCCTCTTTCTCGCCCCGGGACATCCGTCCGTGAATCAATCCCACCTTGTGCGGAGCAAATATCTTCTTCAGCTCCGCATGCCCGGATTCGGCGTCCTTGAGGTCCATTTTTTCGGACTCTTCCACCAACGGATATACGATGTAGCATTGCCGTCCCTTTTCGATCTCGTCCCGCACGAAGGCATACACCTGCTCCCGGCTTTTGTCGTAGCGAAGCGCCGTGCGCACGGGGCGTCTTCCCGCCGGCATTTCCTTCATGATCGATACATCCAGATCGCCGTAGAGCGTCATCGCGAGCGAGCGCGGAATCGGCGTAGCGGTCATGAGCAGCATGTGCGGGCGCGTCCCCATTTCAAACATGCGGGCGCGCTGCATCACCCCGAACCGGTGTTGTTCGTCGACAATCGCCAGACCCAGCCGCCGGAACGCCACATCTTCCTGGATGAGCGCATGGGTACCGACCGCAATGCTCGCCCGCCCTTCCGCAATATCCGCCAGAATCTGTTCGCGTTCCGCCTTGGGCAAGCCCCCGACAAGGAGCCGTATCCGCACGTCCAGCGGGTCGAGATACTTGCGCAAATTGGCGTAATGCTGCTCCGCCAGAATTTCCGTAGGCGCCATGAACGCGCTCTGGTAGCCGCTATCCAGCGCATGAAGCATCGCCGCAACGGCGACCACGGTCTTGCCGCTCCCCACATCGCCTTGCAGAAGGCGGCGCATCTGCTTGCCGCTCCGCATGTCCCGGGCAATGTCCTTCAACGCGGACCGCTGCGCTCCGGTCAATTCGAAGGGCAGTCCCTCCTGAAGAAACTGCCTCATATGCGCTCCCGGCGCATCGAACCGGGGGCCCGCGTGCACGATCCGGCGACGGCGCAACTGCGCCAGCATGATCTGAATGAAAAAGAGTTCCTCGAACTTCAGCCGGCGCTGCGCCGCTTCGAGTTCGTCCCTGTCTTCCGGAAAATGGATTGCGCGCAGCGCAGCGGGGCCGCCCATCAACTGCGCGGCCTCACAAATATCGGAGGGCAGCGATTCCGGAAGCTCCGCCCCGTACTGCGTAAGGAAATCATGGATGATCCGCCGGAAGGTACGACTGGTCAGTCCTACCTTGGTCAGCGCCGCGCCGCCGGGATACAACGCAATGATGCGTCCGGTATCGAGCGCCTGACTTTCCGCGTCCAGTTTGTCGAAGTCCGGGTGCGCCATCGAAAACATGTCCCCATAGCGCTGGGGCTTCCCATGAAACGCAACCCGGTCGCCTTTGGAGAAACGCCCCTGTATCCACTTGACGCCCTTGAACCAGACGCATTTCATGACCTGACCGCCCTCGTCCCGTACGACCAGTTCGAACCGCTGCCCGGTTCGTCCCCTCGCCGTGCCTGCAAGAATAACCTCGCCCACCACCGTAATCGAAGGCATGTCGCCGCGCAACGCCCGAATCGGAACGATGGAAGACCGATCAAGGTAGCGCCGCGGATAGTAGTGCAGCAGGTCGCGGACCGTCCGCACCCCTGCATCCGCAAGCACATCCACGCGGCGACCCGTGATCCCCTGCACGTGCTGTACCCCCTGCTCCAGAAGGCTTATCGACATGGCGACGGGAATTGGTTCAGGAGATTCCTTGCTCCTTACAATATAACCAGCGGCATTCCACCCTTATACAACGCAGTCTGCTATTCCGCATCCAGAAGACGCTCGTCAGCCTGGAACCGTCCCGGACGGCGGAATTGCACATCCACCGCGTCGTCGGCTTCCAGTATTCCGAAAAGCCGGGCTTGCATTTCGAGGATCCGTTCCTGGTGATCCGGGCTGTTTATGAGGTTATGCTGCTCGAACGGGTCGAGTTCGAGATCATACAATTCATTCAGGTCCCAAACCCCGTGGTAAAACATGTATTTGTACCGGTCGCCCCGGAGCGCATACACCGTGGGAGTATGGGGAAAGGGAAATTCCCAGAAGTATTCGTACACGAATTCGGTCCGCCAGTCAGGAATGGATCCGCCGGAAAGGAGCGGCAGAAACGAACGTCCATCCATCCTCGCGGGCGTCTCCACGCCGGCCAGCGTCAGGAAAGTCGGAGCGACATCTATGTTCAGGATCATCTGGTCGAGCACGCCGCCCGGCGCAATATGTCCCGGCGCATACGCGAGCATCGGTACGCGCATGGACTCCTCATAGGCATTCCGCTTGTCGATCAGTCCATGCTCGCCGAACAGGAACCCGTTATCCCCCATGTACACGACCAGCGTCTCGTCCGCAAGGCCATGCTCTTCGAGGTAATCCAGGACGCGCCCGATACTGTCGTCAATGCTCAGCAAGGTTTCCGCATAGCGCCGGTAGAACTGGTCGTACACAAGATCGCCGTGGTACATGTGATCGACGCCGTGCCAGCTATAACGCTGCTCCTTGACCCACCGGGGTTTGGAGAGATAATTCTGCTCCGTGTTCGCCATGGTGACGGGATACTCCAGCGGCGTGTCCGCATACCGGCCCGCGTGCCGCTCCGGAGGAATGAACTCGGCATGCACGGCCTTGTGCGAGAGATACAGAAAGAACGGACGATCCGCATCCCGGCTGTCCAGCCACCGCAGCGCGTAATCCGTAAGCAGGTCCGATGTGTGACCGAGATGCGGGCTGCGCGACCCGTTGACGTTCAGTTCGGGATTCATGTAGACGCCCTGCCCCCGGAAACTCACCCAGTAATCGAAGCCGGGGCGGGGCGCATCGGTGGAAGAACCCATGTGCCATTTCCCTACGAAAGCGGTCTCGTAGCCCGATTCCTGGAGCAATTCCGGGAAAAACGTAGTGCCCTCCGGCACCAGCCGCTGGTTGTCCACCACGCCATGGTTATGCGCATACTGCCCGGTAAGAATGGAGGCGCGGCTGGGCGAACACAACGCCGTGGTCACGAACGCATTGCGCAGATGCAGCCCTTCCCGGGCCATGCGGTCCATGTTCGGGGTTTCGAGAAAATCGGGGGCCCGCTCATGGAACCCCATGAAGTCGTACCGGTGGTCGTCGCTCAGGATAAACACGACGTTCCGGGGAGCGTCGCCGGACTGGGCCCGGACAGACAACGCGCCGGCAAACGCAAGAACGAAAACAAGGAACGTATGGACGAAAAAACGCATGGTTTTACAGAAGGTCGAGGAATCCGAAGGAATGGTTACAGGGATACTCTGATTAAGTCCGCGAAGTTCAGAGGCTGAGAGAGGTGCGCCTGGCAAGGAATGACGAAGCGGTGTAGTGTGGCGGCCCCGCATAATGAGGAATGACACGGCTCGCGAACCGGTACAGAATACGACATCGGGATACAACATAACGTCTTTTGATCCGTTCGATGGAGCGGGTCCGCGATAGCGGTCGGCCTGACATGAAACCCCGGCGAATGGTATACTCCACAGTATACTTCGATATACCGTATAGTATACTATAAGTATACCGCGCATTCCGAAAGCGCCTGTGTCCTCCGAAAATCCTCGTTCGTTTTTCATGCGGCGGTTCGTTTCCGCGCGCCTTATCCGGCGGATGTTCGTTCGGTCCTCCGGCCAATTTCGGTCCTCTGGCCGATTCAGCGGATACGGCGCGATCCGGCGGCTGTTTTCCGATAGCGAACCCGCGGCGGCAGGCGGATTTACTATACCAGGGCCTGTCAACACTATGCAGCGGAGCTCTGCGGGCCTTAACCGGATTGGCCTGATTGGCTTGACCTGCCTGGTCGCTTTTATCGGAGCCGGGTGCGGCCCGGACCGCGCATCCCCTGCCGCTTCCACCCCGGGGTATGTGGGCCGCGAAGTCTGTGCCGGATGTCATGTGGAAGCCGCGCTCGCATGGGAAGGATCGGATCATGACCGGGCCATGGAAGAAGCCATCCCGGAAACCGTGCTCGGGGATTTCAACGACACCGTGTTTCGTCACTGCGGCGTCGAAACGCGCTTTTTCCGGGAAGAAGACGGCTTCTTCATCCATACGCAGGGAGCCGACGGAACCATGCAAAGCTGGCCCGTCGCCTATACCTTCGGCTACGAACCGCTCCAGCAATATCTCATCCCGCTGGAAAACGGGCGCCTGCAGGCGTTCACGGTGGCCTGGGATACGCAGGGCGAACGGTGGTTCTCCCTCGCAGAAGACGAATGCATCGATCCTCCGGACTGGCTCCACTGGACCGGCGACGGGATGAACTGGAATTACATGTGCGCGGATTGCCACTCCACCAACCTGCAGCGCAATTTCAACCTGACTGCCGGCGCCTACGAGACCTCCTTTTCGGAAATCGACGTGAGCTGCGAGACATGCCACGGGCCCGGCGAAACCCATGTGGAAAACGTGCAATCCGGGACGTACGCCCCTGCCTCCTCCGGCCTCACGGCCACTCTTTCGGCGCCGCACCAGCAAGTGGAAGCCTGCGCGCCGTGTCATTCCCGGCGCCGGATCATCTACCCGGATCATATCGCCGGCAATGCCTTCCTGGACCACTACGAGCCCGAGTTGATCGAAGAGGAACTGTACTTCGCCGACGGACAGATACGCGACGAGGTGTACGTATACGGCTCTTTCCTGCAAAGCCGCATGTATGCGGAAGGCGTGATGTGCGCCGATTGCCACGATCCGCATACGACCCGGCTGAAATTCGAGGGGAATGCGCTCTGCGGACAATGCCACGAAGTGACCGTCTACGACACGTTCGAGCACCTCCGGCATCCGCAGGAATCGGCAGGGGGGCAGTGCGTCGATTGCCATATGCCTGAGCGGACCTATATGGTGGTGGACCCCCGCCGGGATCACAGTTTCAAGATTCCCCGGCCCGATCTCTCCGTCCAGACCGGCGCCCCTAATGTGTGCCAGGGGTGCCATGCGGACCGTTCCGCGGAGTGGGCTGCCGAACAAATCGAGGACTGGCATGGACCGGAACGCCCGTTCTCTTTCGCCGCGGCCCTTGCCGGCGGACGAGAGGGAAATCCCGAGGCCGAGCCGGAACTGATCCGTCTGATGGAGGACCCTGGCGCCCCGGATATCGTGCGCGCCACCGCGCTGACCCTGCTGGATCGCTATCCCACCGTCCGTGCTTCGCAGATCGCCATCGAGGCGCTCGGCGACAAAGCGCCGCTCGTGCGGGCCGCCGCCGTGCGCCGCCTCGGAGACCAAAATCGCGCCGAAACCGACCGCTCGGCCATCCCGGAACTGGAGCCCCTGCTGACCGATTCCGTGGGGCTGGTGCGGATGGAAGCGGCCCGCGTGCTCACGCAGATTGCGCCGGAGCGATACGTCCGGGACCATGAGAGCGAAACGGCAGCCGCCTGGCGAAATGCCCTGGAGGAATACCGCGACGGACAGCGCGCCCTGAACGATCAGGCCGCCTCGCACCTGAATCTGGCTATTCTCCACGAGCACCTGGGCCGGTCCGACTCGGCCGCGGCAGCCTACCGGACCGCCGTCCGCATCGACTCCACCTTCGTCCCGGCGCACCTGAATCTGGCCATGCTGCTTAACCGCATGCGGGGAGCGGGGGGCGCCGAAGCGGGAATGCTGGCAGCCGAAGCCGAAACCTCCCTGCGCGCAGCGGTGCGCATGCAGCCGGATGCAGCCGAAGTGCATTACACGCTGGGCCTGTTCCTCGCCGAAACGCCGGACGGGCTCGAAGAGGCTGCAACCCATCTCAGGCAGGCCGCGGCGCTGGACGCTTCGAACGCCCGCATGCAGTACAACGCCGGGCTGGCGCACCAGCAACTGGGCAACGCCGAACAAGCCGAGCGGCTTCTGTCCAATGCGCTTCGCCTTGCTCCGGATCACGCAGACTACCTGAATGCACTGAGCATTTTCCACGCCCAACAGGAAGCATGGGACGCCGCGCTCGAATACACGGACCGCCTGCTCGTACAATACCCGGACAACCCCGATCTGCTGCAACGGCGCGCATGGATTGTGGGGCAGGGGCGGTAGGTTTTATAAGGGGATGGCTACCTTCAACCTGTTCGTTAGTTCGTACTCCTCCATGCTCCGCAAACTGATTTTTATTGCCATGCTCGCGGGTGTGTCCAGCGCCCGGGTCGTACATGCCCAACAGCCCATACACATCGTACGCGGACAGGTCCTTGACGCACAGACAGGAGAGTCCCTGCCGTCG
>VXPQ01000034.1 GCA_009839485.1 Bacteroidetes bacterium SB0662_bin_6 | reverse complement strand
GTTGCTCGTCGCTCATTTGGAACCACCAAACTTCACTCCTCACGCCTTGATTGACGCCGTGCCTGACGGAACAGAGCATTGCTGCATAGTGGTAACAGGCCCTAATATTCCGGTCCGTCCCGTTCCCCTTTCCATTATGTCCGTTCTGCCTCCCTCCTGTTCGAAAGTGTCATGGTCCGCATGGGACAGGGCCTTTACCTTCGATCAGACCCGGTAAGGTGCCTGATGGTCACATGGCCGACGCATGACAAACGTTGCAGAAAAAAAGGGAGATAATCGCATCGTAGAGCGCGGAGCACATATCGAACTGTCTATCGATAAATTCGCCGACGGGGGCAGGTCTCTTGCTCGTGTGGACGGGTTTGTGATTTTCGTTCCCTGGGCTGTACCGGGAGATCGCGTGCGCGCCCGCGTATACAAAAAGAAAAAAGGATACGCGGAGGCGGCGGTCGAGGAGGTGCTGGAATCGAGCAAGCTGCGCGTTGCGCCGCCGTGCCGCTACTTCGGGACGTGCGGCGGATGCCGCTGGCAGCATGTGGAGTATCAGGCGCAACTCGACGCCAAGACAGAAAGCGTGCGCGATGCTCTTGTACGCGTCGGTCGGTTTGCGGAGGTCTCGGTGCTTCCCACCATCGGATCGGAGGAACGTTATTTCTATCGCAATAAGATGGAGTTCTCCTTCAGCGCGAACCGCTGGCTGACGCGGGAGGAAATCGATTCGGGCAGTACTTTCGACACGAATTTTGCACTGGGCCTGCATGTCCCCGGGCATTTTGACAAAGTGCTTGACTTGCGCGAATGCCATCTGCTATCGACGGCAGGCTATGAGATGGTGAATCGGATCCGCGATTTTGTCCGGGAGAGGGGTTGGCCCCCTTGGAACATACGCAAGCATACCGGTTTTCTGCGGCATCTGGTGATCCGGGCCGGCGAGCGCACGGGGGAGATCATGGTCAACCTTGTGACGAACGGATTGGATGCCGAGCGGATGGCCGCGATGGCTGCTTTTCTTCGACAGGATTTCCCTGAAGTGACCACGTTCGTCAATACGATCCACACGGGGAAGGCGCAGACGGCTTTTGGAGAACGGGTCGAGATCCTGTTCGGCTCCGGGGTCATTCATGACCGGATCGGACCGCATACGTTCGAGATAGCTTCCAATTCCTTTTTCCAGACGAATACCGCCCAGGCGGAGCGGTTGTACGAAACGGTGCGCACGTTTGCCGAACTGCAACCGGACGACAGGGTCTACGATTTGTATTGCGGAGCGGGGACTATTTCGATCTTTGTGGCGGACGCTGTACACAGTGTGACGGGCGTTGAACTCATAGAAGAAGCGGTCCGTAATGCCCGCGCCAATGCCGAAGCCAACGGCGTGGAAAACTGTACATTCGTGCAGGGCGATATGCCGGAGGTGTTCGGGCCCGGTTTCGCGGAGCGCTACGGAACGGCGGATGTGCTTATCGTGGATCCGCCGCGCGCCGGCCTGCATCCGAAGGTGGTCGAGTGCATCGGAGAGTCGGGGCCCGGGCGCTTCGTCTATGTGAGTTGCAATCCGAGGACGCAGGCACGCGATCTCGGCATGCTCCGGGACACTTATCGCATCGAGGCGGTGCAGCCCGTCGATCTGTTTCCGCACACGCCGCACATCGAAAACGTGGTCAAGCTGCGCCGCTGTATAGTGTGAACAGGCCCTAATCCCATTGCATGATCGTACGGGGATACTTGCCCCGCTCACTATGAAGAAAGCATTCGTCACCGGGGGCACGGGTTTCATAGGGAGCCATCTCGTCGAGGAATTGCTGCGCCGGGGGGCGGACGAAGTGCGCTGCCTTGTCCGAACCCGGCGCAAATGGCTGGAGGGCCTCCCGATCCGGGAAGTGCGCGGCGATTTGTTCGATGAGGCGCTTATCGCCGAGGCCGTGCGCGATGTGGATTACGTGTATCATAATGCCGGCCTCACGCGTGCTCGGGACGACGATGTCCTTCAGCAGGCCAATGTCGAGACGACGCTCCGCTTGATGGAGGTGGTGGCTCGCGTGAATCCGGGGGTGCGCCGCGTGGTGGTTACCAGTACTCTCGCTGTCATCGGGCGATGTGCCGACCGGGTAGCTACCGAGGAAAGCGCTCTGCGGCCCTTGAGCCGGTACGGCGTCAGCAAGGCCCGCATGGAGGAGGCGTTATCCGTCTGGCGAGACCGCCTGCCTGTAACGATCGTGCGTCCCCCTACCGTATACGGGCCGCGGGAAGCCGACCTGTTCGCGCTTTTTCGAATGGCGAGCAAGGGGATATATCCGGTGGCCGGGAATACCCGCGAGCCGACGATGAGTCTGGTTCACGTAGCCGATCTGGTGCAGGGCATGATGGCTGCGGCGGAGACGCCGGCCGCTGTGGGAGAAACATTTTTTCTCGGTGGCGAGATGTTCTATTCGTGGCGAGATCTCAAGGAGGCGACTATGGCGGCGTTGTGTCGAAAGGCTATTACCGTATCTGTACCCCCCATGCTGGTCGGTATGCTGGGAGCGGTCGTGGAAGAGGTGTCCCGGCTGGGCGGGATCTTGCCGCCCTTCCACCGGGAGAAGGCTCGCGAAATCAGGTATGCATGCAAGATGTGCTCCATCGACAAGGCGCGGCGGTTTCTCGACTATAGCCCCGCCGTCTCGTTGAAGCAAGGGGTTGCGGACGCCATTGCGTGGTATCGCGCGCAGGGATGGTTGTGAGGCGGCGCCTTCCGCGGGGCAGAGGTCCCCGCAGGGACCTCGCGCCGGCCATGACGGGAATATTCCCGGGTACCACCGGGAGAACCGATTCAAGGTGGTATCGTTGACGGTACGAAAGGCCGTCTTCATGCTAATTTTGCAATTGTCAAAACCATGAGTGCGCTCGGATTCAATACAGGGTACATCGAGAATCTCTATCACCAGTATCTTGAGGACCCGGAAAGCGTAGCCGAGGCCTGGCGGGAATTCTTTGCCGACTACAAGCCCGACGAGCCGTTTCGCGCGGTCGCGCAGGCGCGGCAGGCTACAGCGCCTCTTCCTGACGAGGTGGTGGTCGAGCCGGCTCCTGAGCAGGGGGACGGGGCTGCGCCCGAGCCGGAAGCGCCGCCGTCTCCTGAGCCCAAACCCAAGCCGGACAAGGATGTTATCCGGGGGCCGCAGGCAAAGATCGTCGAAAACATGGAGGCGAGCCTTGGTGTGCCCACGGCTACCTCCATGCGGACCATTCCGGTCAAGTTGATGATCGAGAACCGCATACTTATCAATGCTTACCAGCAGCATCAGGGCGGGGAAAAAGTTTCGTTCACCCACCTGATCATGTGGGCCCTCGTCAAGGCGCTCGCCCGGTTCCCCAACATGAATACTACCTTTTTGCGTGAAGACGGGGTTTCCCGGCACATTCTTCCGGAGCAGGTCAATCTCGGGATCGCCATCGATATCGAACGGAGAGGCCGGCGTACGCTGCTCGTGCCCAATATCAAGGGGGCGGAACGCATGAGTTTTCCCCAGTTGATGGGCATATACAACGATATTGTTCGCCGTGCAAGGAACGGCAAACTCACGGTTGCGGATTTCGAAGGCACGACCGCTACGCTCACCAATCCGGGCATGATCGGCACCAATATGAGCGTTGCGCGCCTTATGCCCGGCCAGGGTGTGATTATCGGAGCCGGCGCCATAGGGTATCCCCCGGAATACCATTCCTATCCGCCCGAGGCGGTGAGCAAAGCGGGTATCTCGCCGGTGATGAACATTACCTCGACGTATGACCATCGTATTATCCAGGGGGCCGAAAGCGGATCGTTTCTGCTTTATCTCGCGGACACCCTGCTCGGCAAGCACGGATTTTATCAGCAGATTTTCGAACAACTGAACATTCCGTATCAACCGTACGAACTCTCGACGGATACGACCCCGCAGATTGGCGGGGGAGAGCCGGGGGATCGGGTCGATATGGTGCATAAACAAGCACGTGTCCTGCAATTCATCCGGGAGCATCGGGTGCGCGGGCACTTGCAGGCGGACATCAATCCGCTGGGCTATAACTGGATGTATCATCCCGAGTTGGATCCTTTCTGGTACGAGTTGACGATCTGGGATCTGGACCGGGAATTTCTTACAGGAGGCGTGGGCGGCCGGGATGTGCTGCCCCTTCGCGATATCGTCGACATTGTGCGTACTACCTATTGCCGCAAGATCGGTATCGAGTATATGCACATATCGAGTCCTACCGAAAAACGGTGGCTGCAGGATCGGCTTGAGCCGACGGGACGCGAAGAGCCGGTAAGCCCTGCGGCCAAGCGCCGCATCCTTCAGAAACTGAATGCGGCGGAAGCGTTTGAGCGGTTCCTGCATACGAAATACATAGGGCACAAGCGGTTCTCGCTCGAGGGCGCCGAGTCGGTGATTCCGATGATCGACGCCATGTTGTCGGAGGCGGCGGAGCATGATATTCAGGAGGTGGTCATCGGCATGACGCACCGGGGCCGCCTGAACATTCTTGCAAATATTCTCAACAAGCCCTACGAGGCGATCTTCTCCGAGTTTGAGGGGAACATCGATCCCAATACGACCCAGGGTTCGGGCGACGTCAAGTACCATTTGGGCGCGCATGGCGAATATATCGCTCCTGGAGGCGCCACCGTAAAACTCATGCTGGCTTCCAATCCGAGCCATCTTGAGGCGGTCAACCCGGTCGTCGAGGGGATGGTGCGCGCCCGGCAGGACCTTCTGCAATACGGCGAGCAGGCGTTGGTCGAAGCGGAAGCCCGGGATGCGGCGATCCCGCTCCTGATCCATGGCGATGCAGCCTTCGCCGGGCAAGGCGTGGTCACCGAAACGCTCAATCTGAGTCAGCTTGCCGGGTACAAGACCGGCGGGACCATTCATATCGTGATCAATAATCAGATCGGATTCACGACCTCGCCTTCCGATGCGCGCAGTTCGACGTATGCGACGGATGCGGCCCGAACGATCCAGGCCCCGATTTTTCACGTGAACGGGGACGATCCGGAGGCCTGCGTACGCGTGGTGCAGCTTGCGCTCGAATACCGCAACGCATTCAACAAGGATGTGGTCATCGACATGTTGTGTTATCGTGTGCGCGGGCATAACGAGGGGGACGAGCCGACCTACACCCAGCCATTGCTCTACCGGCGGATCGAGGAGAAACGCTCCCCGCGCAAGTTGTATACGGAGCGTCTCCTGCGCCGGGGGGAAATGAATCCCGAAGAAGCGGAAGAGATTCTGCGTGACTACCGGGACCGGTTGCAGGAAGCCTTCGACCAGACGACGTCGATGGATGCCGAACGGGCGAAGAATCTTGCTGCCGCATTAGCGGCGCCCGCGCCTTTGTCGCTCGAGGAGCCGGACACCGCTGCGCCGGAGGAAAATCTGCATGCAGTGGCCCACGCCATGGCCGATTTTCCGGACACTGTAAAGGTGCACAAGAAGCTGACCCGCCAGTTCCAGCGGAACAAGGCTCTGTACCTCGAGCAAGAGCAGGTTGGCTGGGCGTATGCCGAAGCGCTGGCCTTCGGGTCCCTTCTTCTCGAGGGGACTACGGTCCGACTGAGCGGGCAGGATTCACGGCGCGCCACGTTCAGTCAGCGCCATGCGGTGCTCTATGACCAGAAAACAGGGCGGGAATATATCCCGTTGAATAACATCCGCGAGGGGCAGGCGCATCTTCACATTTACGATTCGCTGCTCTCCGAATATGCGGTGCTTGGTTTCGAGTACGGGTATTCCGTGGCCGATTCTTCCGCCCTCGTTATCTGGGAAGCGCAGTTCGGGGATTTCGCCAACGGCGCCCAGATCGTGTTTGACCAGTTCCTGGTTGCAGCCGAAGCGAAATGGGCTCAGCAAAGCAGTCTTGTAACGCTGCTTCCACACGGGTGGGAAGGACAGGGTCCAGAGCACTCATCCGCTCGCCTCGAACGCTTTTTGCAGATGTGCGCCGAGGAGAACATGATCGTATGCAATCTTACGACCCCGGCCAATTATTTCCATGCATTGCGCCGGCAGGTGCGCTTGTCCGACCGCAAACCGCTGATCGTGATGGCTCCGAAGAGTCTGTTACGCCATCCTCTTTTCGTTTCTCCGGCGTCGGAGCTCACCAACGGGGGATTCCGGAAAGTTATTCCGTCCGACGCCGATCCGAAAGCCGTGCGGCGGCATGTACTGTGCACCGGCAAGATGTACTATGATCTGGTACAGGCGCTCGAGAAAAGGGAGGATACGTCCATTGCCATTACCCGGATCGAGCAGCACTACCCGTTTCCTGAAGAAGAGGTTCTGGACGAACTGGTGCGTTACGGAGACGCCGCCGAGGTATGCTGGGTGCAGGAAGAACCCGCCAATATGGGCGCCTGGACTTACATGCAGTGCCGCCTCGATGCGTTGCTCGACAAGGTAAGCCGCGTTGGACAGGGGCGAACGGCTTACGTCGGGCGTCCGGGCAGTGCGAGCCCGGCGACGGGCAGTGCGGAAATGCACAAAGCCGAAACTGAGAATATCCTCAGCACCGTGCTGGGGAGGTCCCGCCTGCCTGCCTATGAACCGTTCAGGTGAGGGATATGACCTGGGCGACGGGTGGGCTCAGTGCCTTCTGGAATGTTTTCTGGACATGCGATGCGATTTCTCGCGGGCGATTCGCCGTTCTTCGGAGGGCTTCGTGAAGGCCATATTCGCGCGATAGATGCGAAGAATACGGCTGCGGTTCACGGCCCGTTTGAAACGGCGCAGGGCGCGATCGATGGATTCGCTGTCTCGAACCTTGACTCCTACAGACAAAATTACTCTCCTTGCGATACCGGATATATAAGTGAACGGGCCGGCCGGATGATGGACCTGCTCCGCGGGTTGGATTAACCGTTTTTCGGTAACCTCATAAAACCATTGTTCTCCGCAGATTGTTCCTGTCTCATGATCCTTCTTCTTTCCACGAGGAATCCGGGCAAGATCGCCGAGATACGTTTGCTATTGTCGGACCTGCCGATTGCGCTGCGTTCCGTTTCTGAGATAGACGGGGCGCCGTTCGTTGAGGAGGATGCCGACACATTGGAGGGCAATGCGCGCAAGAAAGCCGAAACGCTTCATGCCTTCGGCGGTCTTCCTGCTCTGGCTGACGATACAGGCCTGGAAGTGGATGCGCTCGGCGGATTGCCCGGCGTGCAGTCGGCCCGATTTGCGGGATTGCAGGCCGACGATGCGGCGAACCGCCGGAAATTGCTCGCCGATCTGCAAGCCGCCCGGGACCGGTCCGCCCGTTTTCGTACCGTGATTGCTTTGGCGGACGAGACGGGCACCCGCTTTTTTGAGGGCGTTTGCCGGGGTACGATCATTGATGAAGAGCGGGGGAGCAAGGGCTTTGGGTATGACAGGATTTTTGTGCCGGAAGGCGGCAACCGTACATTTGCGGAGCTGGATGCGGAGGAAAAGAATGCCATAAGCCACCGGGGCGCGGCGCTCCGGCGCCTTGCAGCGTATCTCCACGATCAGGCAGGTTGAGGAAGTGGCATGGTTGCATTGATTCAACGGGTACGGGAGGCATCGGTACAGGTCGAAGGCGAAGAGGTCGGGTGCATAGGCGCCGGTATGCTGATCCTGTTCGGGGCCCACCGCACGGATACGGAAACAGAGCTGGATTGGCTGGTCGGCAAGTGCGCCCGCCTGCGCATTTTTCCCGACGAAGAGGGCAGGATGAATCGCTCGATCGCCGAAATCGGCGGGGAGGTGCTCGTAGTATCCCAGTTCACGTTGTACGGGGACGTGCGGCGCGGCAACCGGCCCTCCTTCGTGGATGCAGCGCCGCCCGAACAGGCCGAGGCGCTGTACGGAGCGTTCGTGGAACGCCTGACTGCTCAACTCGACGCCCCCGTCCGGACCGGCGTGTTCGGCGCCATGATGGATGTGCATCTTGTGAACGATGGGCCGGTGACGCTTTGGGTAGAACGCCGCCATGGCGCATAACATGCTTGCCGGTCAGCCGCCGCGCGCCTATTTTTTCCATGTTCCTGTTTTCGCAGGGCTTGTCGTGTTCTTCCGGACCGCTTCTTTCCGCCATCATGCCAGACGACGCTTCCTCCCTCACCCATCTCGATCCCGAAGGCGGTGTACGCATGGTGGATGTGGGGTCGAAACCCGGCTCTGTCCGCACGGCGACCGCCGCAGGGCGTGTCTGCCTGGGCAAGGAAGCCTTCCACGCCGTGGTGGAAGGAACCGTAACCAAGGGGGATGTGCTCTGTACGGCCCAGGTGGCCGGCATACAGGCGGCCAAGCGGACCCCCGGCCTTATCCCGCTATGTCATCCTGTGGCGCTGGCGGGCGTCGAGGTGACTTTTGATTTCTGCGAGGAGGATTTTTCGATAGAAGTGCGGGCTTGCACAAAGGCTGTCGGGCAGACAGGCGTCGAGATGGAGGCCCTGACCGCCGTTACCGTGGCGTGTCTTACCGTATACGACATGTGCAAGGCCATTTCGAAGGATATTCTTATCACGGATATCCGGTTGCTGGCCAAGGCCGGCGGCGCAAGCGGCGCATATGAACGTGCTCCGAAGGCGAACCGCACGTAACCATCCGGCGGTTTCGTCGTATACTTCTGCACGGCTCTGTTCCGCCTGTATTTTTCACGAGATTCCGCACTCCGCATGGAAAGCCTTTTCACCACGGTCGGCTTGCTGATTATCGCGCTGATCGTTCTTTTTTTCGTTTTTCTCTTGTATTTCGTGCCGATCGGGCTATGGGTAACCGCCTATTTCTCAGGGGTCCGGCTAAAGTTGTTCCGTGATCTGGTCGGGATGCGGTTGCGTAAGGTGCCGCCCTACACGATCGTCAAACCGCTCATTACGGCGCACAAGGCGGGGATATATGTCGATACGCCGCAACTCGAGGCGCATTATCTGGCCCAGGGGAATGTGCAAAAGGTGGTGAATGCGCTGATCTCTGCGGACAAGGCCAGCATAGATCTTTCCTTCGAACGTGCGACGGCCATAGATCTTGCAGGCAGGGATGTGTTCGAGGCCGTGCAGGTATCCGTCAACCCGAAGGTTATCGAAACGCCTGCGGTGTCTGCGGTGGCCAAAGACGGCATACAGGTGCGCGCTATTGCCCGTGTCACGGTGCGGGCCAATATCGAACGTCTTGTGGGCGGGGCTGGCGAAGAAACCATTATTGCGCGCGTCGGAGAGGGCATCGTGTCCACGATCGGTTCCTCCGAAACACACGCTCTTGTGCTGGAAAATCCCGATTCGATTTCCAAAGTGGTGTTG
Source organism: Bacteroidetes bacterium SB0662_bin_6 (assembly GCA_009839485.1). NCBI lineage: Bacteria > Pseudomonadati > Bacteroidota > Bacteroidetes bacterium SB0662_bin_6. Next base: position 19,736 of record VXPQ01000034.1, on the reverse strand, counting down.
TCCAAGGGGCTCGATTCAGGCACGGCATTCGAGATTCTCTCCATTGATATTGCGGATGTCGATGTGGGCGAGAATATCGGGGCCAAATTGCAGACGGATCAGGCCGAAGCCGATTTGCAGGTAGCAAGGGCGAAAGCCGAAGAACGGCGCGCCTCGGCGGTGGCCCGGGAGCAGGAGATGCGCGCAGCCGTTCAGGAACAGCAGGCCAAAGTGGTTTCCGCCGAAGCGGAGGTCCCCAAGGCCCTGGCTGATGCGCTGCGTAGCGGCAATATCGGCGCCATGGATTTTTACACGCTGCGTAATGTCGAGGCGGACACGCGCATGAGGGATTCCATCGGACGCGAAGGTATTGACGACGAGAAGAAATAGCTGCGCCGGACCCTGCCCTTGGTCGGATAGCACACCATGATCACCCGTATTGTGGCTTTTTGCTCGCTGGGTGCGCTGAACGTCACGCAGGAATTGGCCGGCGCAATTCTCCGGGATATAGAGGGAGCGGATCCTGAGGTGGTGGCGGAGGAAACATTGTGTCTTGTGGCCGTCGTCACGCTACGGGCGGCGCAGGCCGGTCTCCGGGAATCGCCGGAACTTGCCGCCGCTGCAGAGCCTGTGCTGGCGGCATTGCCGTACACCTACCGGCGTTATCTCACGGGTCTCGCTATGATCGACCGCAACGATCCGTCCCTGGCTGAGCCGGGCTCGATCGAGGCGGTGGACCGCCGGTTGCAGCGCAAGCAGCGATTTTACGAGGGACAATTCCCCGAAGCGACGTTTCCCGGAGACGAGATACTCACAAACGGGATGGAATTCTGGATGGGCCGTATCAGCCCTCCGAAATTGCCCGAAACGCCCTCCGTACGGTTACGCAAGATGGGCCTTGCAGCATTACTGGGAGCGCATCTCCGTGTCACAGGGGCATACTGTCGGAGTGCCGCGATGTCGGAGCAGGACGAAATGGATGGTGCGGCAGAGAGCGCGTAGCCTGTCGCGCCTTGCTGTTTTCCGCCGCTGATCCTGTCAGGCGTCGAGTTTCGTGAGGCGGACCAGCTCGATCCGGTTGACTTCGGCTTTCAGGACGTCGAACCGGTATCCGTCGAAGGCGAAGTGTTCGTGCTGCGTGGGGATGGAGCCGATCCGGTCCAGCAAATAGCCTGCAAGGGTTTCATAATCTCCTTCGGGCAGCACGATTCCGAACCGGTCGCCCAATTCGTCGATTTCCGCGCGCCCTGCCACAATGTACCGGTTCTCGCCAATTTGCCGGAGCGCTTCTTTCTCACTGTCGAACTCGTCCTGTATGTCTCCGAAGAGTTCTTCCAGCAAGTCCTCGCGCGTCACCAGACCGGCCGTTCCGCCGTATTCGTCGATCACGATAGCCACCGACGTGTTTGTTTCGAGGAACTCGCGCAGCAGGTCTTTCGATCGCTTGGCCTCCGGTACGAATTGCGCCGGGCGCATGATTTCCTCCATGGTTTTCGGACCGTGAAACAGGTCGTACGCAAAGACCATCCCCACGATATGGTCGATGTTCTTCTGGTAGACAGGCAACTTGGAGTGTCCTGTTTCAAGGAACCGGCGCAGCAATTCATCGACGGGAGTGTGCTCTTCGACGGCCTCTATTTCCGTACGCGGCGCCATCGATTCCTTCACGCGGAGGGCGTTCATGGCAAAAACGTTCGAGAGCATCTCGGTTTCTTCTTCATCCAGGTCGAGTTCGCCGCTTTCGCGGCTTTCCTGAATGATGGCTTCGAAGTCACGACGCATGAACCCGACGAAGGAGTCTGTCTCTATACGAAACAGGCGCATCATCAATGTAGCTGCTCCGGCTGCCGTTTTGACGAGGGGCAGCAGCAGATAATAGGATATGCGCAGAGGAACTGCGAGTAGGAAAACCGCCCGGTTCGCCGTCTCGCGCATGACGGATTTGGGCAGAATCTCGCCGAATACCAGCACGAGCACGCTGGCTGCCAGCGTTTGCGTACTAAGTACGGCCAGCTCGATGCCCGAACTGCCCAGACCCGCCGCGCCCCAGAGGTGATCAAGCGGATCCTCCAGGTAAATCGCCGTGAGCGTGGAAAAGACGACGAGCGCGATGTTGTTGCCGACCAGCGTCGTCGTGAGGAACGCGGACGGGTCCTGCATGAAGTCGCGTACGATGCGCCCCACAAGCCCCCCCCGCCGGGCGACCACTTCCACGCGCAACCGGTTCGCGACCACGAAAGCGATCTCGGAACCCGAGAAAAACGCGCTCAGAACGAGCATCAGAAGAATGAGAAGAATGATCGCGAACGTCATTCGCGTCAGTTGCGTGTGCGCGAGCTGTCGGAATGGAGGACGGCGCCGGATTCCCGGTCTTCTTTTTGTCGTTCCGGCTCGTAGCTGTCCATATCGTCCAGGATAGATGTCACCGGAGAGAAGACATCCTCGATTTCCGAGATGGCAGCTTCCGTTTCTCCTACCTCTTCCAGCAGCGTATCAAGCTGGAACGTGATTTCTTCCGGGTTGCGGAGCGTCAGGGATTGCTCGTGAATATATTTGACGACATCCTCGATGGTCTCGATTTGCGCTTCGAGAATTTCAAGATGTTCGGCGCCTTTCTCGAAACGCTGCAGGCGTTGTTCGAGAATATGAAGCCGCCGCTTTTTGATGGACCGCACCTTCTCGGAATCGTCCTCCATGTCTGTGCGAAGGTGGGCGATGGACCGGATCACTTCCTGCTCTCTTCCGCTGTGTGTCGAAAGTTCGTATCGCTGTTTTTGATACAGCATATTCAGGTAGGAGGTTAGCAGGCCGTCAATCTTCCGGAGATGGCTTTCCAGCAAGCCCTGGGTGGCGTAACTCAGCTTTCGGTAATTATTGGAAATCTCTTTTTCGAGTTTTCGAAGTCGTGCATACCGGCGCTGGCTCGATTTGCTCAGCAGGCGAAAAATCTCTTTGTCGGAAGGAGGTTTGGCATGTTCGGCGGCCCGCCGTGCCCGGATGCTTCGGCGGAATCGCTTGTTACGCGGGACGAAGCCCAGATACATAAGCTCGAGGGCGGCGCCCATGATCAGCACGATATTGACGCTCAATTCCGAGCCGCTCAAGAAAAATGCGGTGAGCATAGCCGCGATCAGGAACCCGAGATTGAGCGGGTTCAGGAAGGCTTCTTTCGTGTAATTGATTTCCGAACGGTTCACGGCTACATGGTTGATCTCCGCCAAGCGGTATGCAGGGAATATATCCGCGTGCTCCAGCGGGTTTTTTTGCGGCTGTTGTCCTCCCTACGTTGTGCCGGTACGCTGTTTCCCGATCGTTTTTGCCGTTTCAGGCGCTTCCTCTTCGGGCGTTTCCAGGTCGCTGTCGGCGGCTGATTCCTCTGCAGGCGTTCCCGTTATGCCCATTTCCGCCTTGAATTGCTTGACGATTTCGGCTGCGCGGATTTCTTCTGCATCCTCCTCGATCCGGAGCGCGTCCTGATCCACGGAATCCAGCGCGATTTCCAGCCGGGCTTCGCTGTGGGCCGTTTGCTCCTGCAGGCGCTGGATCATTTCGTCATGGGTCTGGTCGATGCCCGTAACCTCGAACTGTTCCAGGGTGTCGGCGATCTTCGTCTGCCATTGCGCCCGCTCGTGATCGCGCAGCGCATTCTTCGCTTCCTGAATCTTGCGATCCTTTTCCCGCATGAAGGTTTTCTTGACCTGGAGCGCCTTGTCATAGGCAGCCGAGGCGTGCTTGAGTTGTTCTTTGGTACTGGCGAGGGACTCTCTGGCTTTTTCAAGCTGCATCGCATAGCGTTGCGCGATGTCGTCGCGTTCCGCCTGGATACCGGCTTTCACCTTGGCGATCAGGTCGGCGACCTCCTTTTCCGCCCGTTTCAGGTGCTTCTGCAGCATGATCACATTCGCCTTCACGCTGGCGATGTTTTCGTTCATTTTCGGCACCTGATCGTTCAATTCCCGGATATTCTGCTCCAGGATGAGGCGGGGATCCTCCAGAGACGAAACGAGGCCTCCAAAGAGCGATTTGACGAAGCGGGTAAACCGGGACCAGACGGACATAATGTGTAGAGGCGTGCTTATGCGGGGAAGCGATTGTTAAAGGATACGCTGATCGAAGGGGACTGAATCAGAGTATCCTGAAATATAGCGAATCCATTAAGCGTGTACGAGAAAATACCCCGGAAGGATTCGTTCGAAGGATGTGATCTGCGATTTGTTCTCTCCGGGGCGCGATGTTTACGAACAGGGGAGCAGGGGGCGCCCATCGTTCGGGAAGGCTTCGGCTGGGAGGCGTCCTTCTTACCCGTAGAGGAGCGTGTCCGCCTTCTTTGTAACCGGCTTCGCAGCCGTTGCAGGTGCCAGACGGGGAAAAATCAGGTCGGTAACCCGGGCGGGGCGTAGAAAGGTATTCGCCCTGGCGCCAGCTTCCGGGGAGCGGCAGGGCTGCAAGAGGTTCAGGCCTTTTCTTCCTCCTGTGCGTCCTCCTTGGCGCCATAGCGCCGGCGGAATTTCTCGACGCGGCCGGCGGTGTCCACGTACTGGCGGCGTCCGGTGTAGAAGGGATGATTCGTCGAATCGACCTCCGATTTGTGTACATCGGAGTTCATCGTCGAGCGCGTTTCGAATTTTGTGCCGTCGGCCAGCTGGACCGTGAGTTTCTTGTAATCAGGATGGATGTCCTTTTTCATCGCAAGAGGCTGCTGCGAGTTGTAAGGGGCAAAATATGTCAGGAACGTATCGGAAACGCGTCGGCTCGAACGCGCCGGGAATGCATGATGCCGAAAAAACAAGCGCGACCGTCAACGCGCGACAGGGGCAGCGGTTCCGTGGACGTGTACCCGCCAGCGGGATACCTTGCCCGGGCGCCCCTCGCAGAGCGCCGCTGCATAGTATTAACAGGCCCTAATCAGAGTACCCTGATCCGCGTCCATTCATTTTCTCCTTGTCCGGAGGTTTCCGCTCTTTCCGTCCAACAGGGTTTCGATCTGTTCGATTTCGTCGCGTAGTCTGGCGGCGCGCTCGAAGTCCAATGCCTCGGCGGCCTGCCGCATATCCTTGCGCATCTGGTCCGCCAGATCCCGTTTCTGGTCGTCGGTGAGATGCTTCATGACCGGGTCAACGACCACCCCTGTCTGCTCGGGGCCGCTGTAGTACCTGTCTTTCCGTGTTTCGTAGACTGCCTGCTCTTCTGCGATGATCGTTCCCTTTCTGATCTCGTCTTGCGATTTGTAAATGGTTTCCGGCGTGATATCGTGTTCCTCGTTCCAGGCGAGCTGGACTTTCCGGCGGCGATCGGTTTCATCCATCATTTTTTGCATGGACCCCGTGATGGTGTCGGCATACATCACGATGGCTCCGTTCGCATTGCGGGCTGCCCGCCCCGCGGTCTGGATCAGGGAGCGCTCGCTTCGCAGGAAGCCTTCCTTGTCCGCGTCGATGATGGCCACGAGCGACACTTCGGGCAGATCGAGTCCCTCCCGGAGCAGATTCACTCCTACCAGCACATCGAATGCTCCCAGGCGCAGGTCACGCAGAATCTCCACCCGCTCCAGCGCGTCGATGTCCGAGTGCATGTAGCGCACCGCTACCCCGTACGAGGCCAGATAGTCGCTGAGGTCTTCGGCCATGCGTTTCGTGAGCGTGGTGACGAGCGTACGTTCCCGCTGCTGCACGCGCTTGCGAATCTCCTCAAGCAGATCGTCGATCTGATTCTTCGAGGGGCGCACCTCGACCTTCGGATCGGGGATGCCGGTGGGCCGGATGATCTGCTCCACGAATACGCCGCCGGTCTTTTCCATTTCATAATCGCTCGGCGTGGCGCTGACATAAATGACCTGTTTGCTTTCCGCCTCGAATTCCTCAAAAGTCATGGGGCGGTTGTCCAGTGCCGAAGGAAGCCGGAAGCCATGCTCCACAAGGACCAGCTTGCGGGCCCGGTCTCCGTTGTACATGGCCCGTATCTGCGGGATGGTCACATGGCTCTCGTCGATGATGAGGAGCATGTCGTCGGGAAAGTAATCGAACAGGCAGTACGGGCGTTGGCCCGGGGCGCGTCCGGACAGGTGCCGCGAATAGTTTTCGACCCCCGAACAGTACCCGACTTCTTTCATCATTTCAATATCGAACCGGGTGCGCTGTTCGAGGCGCTGTGCTTCAAGGAGGCGCCCCTCGTCGCGCAGCACGGCCAGCCGCCATCGCAATTCTTCCTCGATCCCGCCGATGGCCTGATTCATCTTTTCCTTGGGCGTGACGAAGATTTTGGCCGGGTATATGGTCAGGTAGTTTTCTTCCCGGAGCGTTAGCCCGGTCCGGGCTTCAAAAAAAGTGATTTTTTCCACCTCGTCTCCCCAGAACTCGATCCGGCAGGCCACGTCTTCCGAATAGGCCGGGTAGATTTCCACCACATCGCCTCGTACGCGGAAGGTCCCCGGCGCAAATTCCACGTCGTTGCGGGTGTAATAGATGTGGATGAGGCGGCGCAGGAGGTCATTGCGGGGGATATCTTCTCCCCGCCTGATCTGCACGATTTCCGAGCGGTATTCTTCGGGGGACCCGAGGCCGTAGATACAGGACACGCTGGCCACTACGATCACATCGCTTCGCCCCGAAACCAGCGAACTGGTGGCGCGCAGGCGCAGGCGGTCGATCCGGTCGTTGATCGACATGTCTTTTTCGATGTACGTATCCGTCGGTACGATGTAGGCCTCGGGCTGGTAGTAATCGTAGTAGGAGATGAAGAATTCGACGGCGTTTTCCGGAAAGAACGACTTGAGTTCGGCGTAGAGTTGCGCTGCGAGCGTTTTGTTGTGGCTCATGATCAGGGCCGGACGCCCGATGCGCTGGATCACATGCGCCATGGAAAAAGTCTTTCCGGTACCCGTGGCTCCCAGCAGGGTCTGGAAGGGATCTCCGCGAAGCACGCCCTCGGTCAGTTCGTCAATGGCCCGGGGCTGGTCGCCCGTGGGGCGGAAAGGCGACGTCAGGCGAAAAGCGGAGTCGGTTTGCGTGATGTGCTGCATAAATGTTCGCCGTTTTGCGTATGTTACGCTCCATACATACGCACAGGTTGCGGAGATGTGCATGGCCCGGCGTTCCTCATCGCTCCGTGCAAGGACTTCACGAAACTCTTTTCGATATGAGCATCAGCGTTCAAGACCAGTACCAGGCGTCTATTGTCCAGATCAAGGGCAAATTTCTCGGTAGCGTACACGGCTCCGAGCTGAAGGATGTGCTGGATCAACTCAAAGAAGCCGGTAAAGTCAACGTGGTCGTCGATCTTGGAGAGACGGACTTCATGGATTCTTCCGGCATCGGCGTACTGATCGGCGGGTTGACGACCATGCGGAAGGTGGGCGGCGAAGTGCGTCTGGCCAACATGGAGAAGCGTATCCGCAATTTGTTCATGATGACCCGCTTGCTCGGACCGGTCTTTACCGCCTACGATTCCGTGGAGGCCGCTGCCGAGAGTTTTCGCACCGATCCGCCTGCGGCGCAGTAGGGGGTCGGTTATGATACATTTCTTACGTGTACCGGCTGCTTTGTGCGCCGGCCTTATCGCTTTTGCTCCCTGGGCAGAGGTCGTTGCGCAGAACTGGTTGCCGGAAGACCCGATTCCCCCGGATTCCTCGGTCGTGGCCGGCCGGCTTGACAACGGGCTGCGCTACTTCGTGCAGGAGAACGACCAACCGGAGAACCGTGCGGAATTGCGCCTGGTCGTGGACGTGGGGTCTATTATGGAGGACGAGGATCAGCTCGGACTGGCGCATTTCGTGGAGCACATGGCATTCAACGGCACCGAGAATTTCGAAAAACAGGAGCTGGTCGATTATCTGGAGTCGATCGGCATGCAGTTCGGTCCCGACGTCAATGCCTATACGAGTTTCGACGAGACCGTCTATATGCTGCAGGTGCCTATGGACGACCCCGAGGTTCTTGCGACCGCATTCCAGATCCTCAGGGACTGGGCCGGAGGGGTGCTTTTTGAAGCCGAAGAAGTCGATAAGGAACGGGGCGTTGTGATCGAGGAGTGGCGTCTCCGGCGCGGCGCCGCGTCGCGCATGCAGGACAAACAGCTCCCGATCATGCTGCACGGCTCGCTCTATGCGGAGCGCCTGCCGATCGGAGAGCCGGAGATTATCGAGAATGCCCCGGTGGAGACGTTACGGCGTTTCTATGACGACTGGTACCGGCCGGACCTGATGGGTGTGGTGGCGGTTGGGGATTTCGACGGGGCCGGGATCGAGGCCATGATCCATGATACGTTCGGGGGACTGACCGGGCCGGATGATCCCCGTCCCCGGACATTCGCGGACGTGCCCGTGGATCACGCGCCGCTTGTGGCGATCGCCACGGATGAAGAGGCGCAGATGTCTCAGGCGGGTGTATTGTACAAGCAGCCGCGAGCCCCCCAGGGTACCGTGGCCGACTTCCGCCGGGCGCTTGTGCAGAGCCTCTATTCGGGGATGCTGAACGCCCGCCTGCAGGAACTGACCCAGCAGGCCGCCCCTCCGTTTCTGTTCGCTTTTTCCGGACAGGGCGGTTTCGTGCGGGGTGTCGATGCGTACCAACTCGTTGCGATCGTCCCGGAAGGCGGGCTCACGACCGGGCTCAACGCACTGCTCACCGAGGCGGAGCGCGTGGTCCGGCACGGGTTCACGGCCACCGAGTTCGAGCGCCAGAAGACCGATCTGCGAAGAGGGTACGAGCGGCAGCTTGCGGAGCGCGAGAATCAGGAATCGGGCGCACTGGCCAGTGGATACGTGCAGGTGTTCCTGCGGGGTCTGCCGTATCCGGATATCGAAACGGAAGTGGAACTGGTGGATGCGTTGCTGTCCGGGATTACGCTGGAGGAAACGAATGCATTCGCCGGGCAGTGGCTGAATGAGCAGGGGCGTGTGGTATTGGCGAGCGGTCCCGAGAAAGAAGGGCTGGAAACGCCCGGCGACGAGGACCTGACCGCGCTATTCGAGGCCGTTGCCGCTGCGGAAATCGAACCCTACGACGATGCGGTCGTCGATGCGCCGCTTCTTCCGGTGATCCCGGAGGGTTCTGCGGTGATGGACGAGGAGACCGTCGATGAGGTGGGGATCACGATCTGGACGCTTGAGAACAGCGTGCGCGTTTTCCTGAAGCCCACGGATTTCAAGGACGATGAGGTGCGGTTTTCGGCGACCAGCCCGGGCGGTTCATCCCTGGGATCCGACGAACATTTCGTCAGCACGAACAGGGCCGCGACCCTGGTGGCTCGGGCCGGCGTGGGCGAATTCGACGATACGGCACTGGAAAAGAAACTGTCTGGCAAAATAGTGGGCGTGTCGCCGGGACTGGGGTCGCTGAGTGAGGGAGTCAGCGGGTTTGCATCGCCGGAAGATCTGGAAACGGCGTTCCAACTTGTTTATTTGTATTTCTCGGCGCCGCGCAAGGACGAAACGGCGTTCGAGGCGTACAAGGCGCTCATGGCCGGCATCCTGGCAAATCGGGAGGCCAATCCCAATGTCGCATTCTCGGATACGATCCGGGCGACGATGACGCAGGGGCATCCGAGGGCGTCGAGGCCGATGACCCAGGAACTTCTCGAGGAGATCGATCTGGATCGCGCGTTCAGCTTTTACCAGGAACGCTTCGCGGACGCAAGCGACTTCACGTTTTACTTCGTAGGCGCGTTCGATCCGGAGGAAATCCGTCCGATGGTGGAGCAGTACCTCGGTGCGCTGCCGAATCTGGGCCGCGAGGAAACCTGGCGGGATCTGGGTGTGGATCCCCCGTCCGGCGTGATCGAAAAGACTGTGCACAAAGGCATAGAGCCGCAAAGTCGGACGCAGATCATCTTTGCCGGCGAAGGGGCGTATTCGCCGGAGGAATCGACCGTGATCGGGGCGCTTGCCAGTATCCTGGAAATCCGGCTTCGCGAGCTGCTGCGCGAGGATCTTGGCGGTACGTACGGGGTCGGCGTGGGAAGTTCGCTGACGTACAGGCCGGATGAGGAGTATGACGTCACGATCAGTTTCGGTTCGGACCCTGAGCGGGCCGACGAACTGGCTGCGGTCGTTTTTGAGGAGATCGAGCGGATCAAGACCGACGGTCCCGACGCGGAAACCGTCGACAAGGTGCGTGAATCGCAGCGGCGCGCGAAGGAGACGAACCTGCGCGAGAACAGTTACTGGCTCGGCCGGATACAGGGGATGGATCAGGAGGGGCGCGATCTGAGGCTGATTCCCAGCTATGACCTGATCGAGGGCTGGACGGCGGAACAGGTCCAGGAAGCAGCGGTCCGGTATCTGCGCGAAGATCAGTACGCCAAATTCGTGCTGTACCCGGAGGAGACGGTAGAAGCGGATCAATAGGCCCTGCAGAGCATTGCTGCATAGTGTTAACAGGCCCTATAGGTCGGGCGGGCATGGCGCTGCTGGTAGAACGATGTATGCCACGCTTGGCGCGATCCCGAAGAGAGGTGTATTCGGCCGGGGCGGGGGGCGCTGAAGGATGCTGATCCGTTCGCTTGCCTCGAATTATCTGAAAGGCCTTTTGCGCTATCCGTTCGGCGGGTTGCGCCTGACCGGCAAGATATTGCTTCTCCTGTTGTTCTGGGGACCGCTCTTCGTGCCGGTGACCCTGTCGGGAGTGGGAGTGGGCATGCTTGTCCAGTCCGGAGAGGACTTCGCCACCGTCAATCGGCTGGTGCTGTATTTCGCGGTGGTATGGACGTTCGTCGATCTGTTCCTTCGCGGGCAGATATACGCGCCGATCTTTCCTTATTTGTCCACCCCGATCCCGCGGTGGAAACTCATCTCGTTTTACCAGTTCGTTACGCTTTTCGGCGCGCTCAACCTGTTGCTGCTGGCGTTCGTGGGGGCATTCTGGACCCGGAGTTTTTATGTTGCATACGGCGCCTTCGCCTGGCTCTGGTTGCTGTCGTTTCTCCTGATGCTTCTGTGCGTCCATGTGGTGTCGAATATGCTCAGAGCATCCTGGGGAAAAAGTTACCGGTCGGCGCTTTTTGCGCTGCTTGCAGTGGTTGCGCTGGTTGTGCTGGAATGGGGGATCGGCCTGGGGATGCTTTCCGGAACCTCCGCGATCCTTTTTGGCGCTGCGCTGGGAGGGGCTTTCTGGCCGACAGGGCTTTTGATCGCGCTGACCGGGGCACTGTCGTATGTGTCCACGCAGCGCATAGCCCGGGGTTTGTATGTCGATGCGGAGACGAAGCGGGCCAGCAAGGCAAGGATTTCCCGCTCGACCGTTTCGCGGAGCCGCCTGTTCGATCTCGTTTCTCTTGACTGGAAGTTGCTTACCCGGAACCGGCGCACCCGCTTTTCCCCGGTTCTGGTCGCTGCGTTTACGTTGTGGGGGATGTCGTATATACTTGCCGGTCCCTGGCGCGATGGGCTGAATACGGAGGGCGCCATGGGTTGGGGCGAGTTTTTGGGCTTCGCCATGGCGGTAAGCGCCGTCGGGCTTTTTTATACGGGACATATATTCTCCTATCGCAGCGCATACTATGACGGCATGCAGGCGAGGCCCTTATCGGAAATTCTGAGAGTGCAGGGGGTTCTGCGCATGTCCCATGCGGGTACGTTGCTGGGTTTCGCCGTTGCTGCGCCGATGATTATTCTGTCGATCCGGTTAGGGGGCATTCACCCCGACATGCTCCTGTGGGCAGGATGCATGTTCGTCTATGGATTGGGCGTGGTCAATTACGCCCATGTGCTCGCGGGCATGTTCCAGACCGTGCGGATAGCTCTGAATGTCAATGCGTTCGGCGCTAAAAAATGGGGCGGCCGGGACCGGTTTTCCGTTATTATGATCGGGGTGATCACATGGCTTCCGGCAGGTCTTCTCCTTTTCCTGATGCCGGACAACAACTGGGCTTTTATGGGCATAGGCGCCATGGGCATAACGGGTTTGCTGTGCCACACCCGCTGGGTTGCATTTCTGGTCTCCACGCTGCGGCGAAGGCGGTATATCATGCTGGAGCGCTTCCGGATTTAATCAGAGTATCCCCTTAATACCGTCCGGAACCGCGCACCTCTTCCGCTGGTTTGCGATGGTTCTATCGACACATGACCTTAAATAAGTAAGAGGAAAAATTTCCATGCCTAATCAGGTTACCGCCATTCCCGCCGCATCTTCGCAGGAAGCCGAAGCATATTTCGCCAGCAGCTTTTCCCTGGAAACGGATTGTTGGGACGTGCATGATGCATTGTCTCGCGGCGCAACGGACTTTGTGCTGCTCGATGTGCGCAGCCCCGACTTGTACGGGGCGGGCCATGTCCCCGGGGCACTTTCCCTTCCCCATGGAAAAATTACCAACCACAGAATGCAGGAGTGGTCCGACGATACCCTCTTTGTGGTATACTGCGCCGGTCCGCATTGCAATGGCGCGAAGCGGGCCGCACTCCGCCTTGCCCGTTTGGGGCGCCCGGTCAAGGAAATGACGGGGGGCATCACCGGGTGGGCCGATGAGGGTTTTTCCTTCGCCACCGGTGAAGAACCGGGCCGGGTTGGGGATACGCCTTGAGACGCTGCTTCCCGGCGAACTTGTTGTCCGTCTCCGGGGGCGCCGCGGGAACCGGGCAAGGTCGGGAGCGCATCGTGAGGCGCTGCCCAGTTTATTACACATTCCGAACAGCGCACAAAAAAAACTTTCGCCGATTTGTAAACCCGCGGCAGGAGCGAGGTCCCGGCTTCCTCGAATCTCTGTTACTGCAGAAAGCACCAGCCTGTCTGTCCCGTGCTGATCCGTTCGCTCGCCTCGAATTATCTGAAAAGCATTCTCCGGTCCCGTTTCGCGGAGTTGAATCTGGCGGCAAAGATACTCGCCATCGTTTTTATATGGATGCCGCTGTATCTGTATGCGACGGCTGCGGGGTTATTCATCGATCTGGTATTCGACACCGATATGCCGGCGATCGCCAGCGGGGGCGCCTTGTATTTTCTCGTTTTCTGGAGCGTTCTGGATGTTTTCTTCCGACCCCGGATATCCCTTCCCCTTTTCCCTTATCTCGCGACCCCGATCACCCGGCCGAAGCTCGCGCTGTTTTACCAGGCGACAAGCATTTTCGGAAAGATCAACTTTGTGCCCTTTTTGTTCGTCCTTGCCTTCTGGTTCAGGAATTTTCTCCTGAAGGATGTTTCGTTTGCCTGGGTCTGGCTGCTGCTGTTTCTGTCGTTGTCCGCATGCTTTCATCTGCTTACGAACCTGCTGCGGATGTCTCTCAGCAGGCGTTACCTCCCCATGCTGTGTACGTTGCTTTTCGTTGTGGCGCTGGCGGCGATGGAGTGGCGCTACGATATCCCGACGTTTGCCGCTCTTTCCAGCGCGTTGTTTGAGGCGACGCTGGGGGGTGCCGTCTGGCCACTGGCGATTGTGCTCGCTGCGGGCGCGACGGTACTTTACATATCCACCGGGCAGGTTGTCCGGGCGCTGTACGTAGACGATACGGCACTGTCCCGGCCGCGCAGGAAAGTTGCCGGGAAAGGCGTGGATCGCTCGTTTACGGACGGGATGTTGTCTTTCGAGTGGAAGATGATCCGGAGGAATAAGCGTCCGCGGGTATTGCTTTTTACTATACCCTATATGGTACTTTATGGCATATATATGGTTGTTACCTCTGAAGTTATGTCAGATATGTCGGGTATCTCATATATTCTTGAGATTCTTAATTTGTCGCTTGCACTTCTTTTTACACCCTTTTTGTCATGTATGCTATTTATAGGTAGCGCATTAAATTTTCGAAGTGTATTCTATGACGGCCTTATGTCAAGACCCTTATTGACAGATACTATTCTAAACACTGTTTTATATATTGCAAACATAATGCTTTTGGGGTATTTTGGTATTATTGCAGCAGTTTTTCTTTTTATGCAGAACTTTGCAACACTTCCTTTAGCCGGATATCTACTCTTATACTGTATGGGAATAAAATATATTATGCCCTACATATGGGTATTCGAGGCAAGACGGATTGAATTAAATGGGAATGTTTTTGACAATGTCAATTTTCATTTTGGTCAGAATTGGTGGATATCGGCTTTGTGTGCAGTGTCAATCTGTTTTCTCCCTCCATTACTCATAGCGCTCTTGCCGGGAATCCATTGGGGAGGCATAGCCATAGGAGCGCTGGGCTTGGCGGGGCTTCTTTTGCGCTCCAGGTGGATCGCCGCCATCACGAAAAACCTGGAGAAGAAGCGTTATGTGCTCATGGAGGAGTTCAGGAAGGGGTGAGGGGATCCGGTGGTTGGTGTTTTGCCGCTATATGTGCCGCCCGGACGGGTGTTGAGCTTTGGCAGGTCCGGCGGACTGCACAACTCAACCTGATCATACGGGTGAGTTCGGGTTGCATTTTGTCTCAATTCATAGTATTTTATATAAAATATTAAAGATAAAGGGACTATTCGGGTATACGTTATGGCAGGGGATATGATGGAGGATGTTCTGCGATTGGCGGAAGAGCGCGGGATTATTTCCTCACACGATCTGGTCGACCGGGGTTTGCCCCGGCGATACCTGAGCCGCCTCGCTGCGCGTGGCGAGCTGGAGCGTGTCGGGCGGGGACTGTACGCGCTGCCGGGCCGGGAATTGACGGAGCGGCACGATCTGGCCATAGTGGCTCGTCGGCTTCCGGATGCTGTCGTTTGCCTCCTCTCCGCACTTCGCTTCCACGACCTGACCACGCAAGCTCCGTTCGAGGTGTGGGTTGCTCTTCCTCGCGAAGCGTGGGAACCCCGTCCGGATACGGTTCCGCTGCGGGTGGTCCGAATGGCCAGGGAAGCGCTCACGGCGGGAGTAGAAGAGCATACTGTCGGGAACGTATCGGTTCGCGTGTTCGATCCGGCGAAGACGGTGGCCGATTGTTTCAAGTTCAGGGGACTTGTCGGTCTCGATGTGGCCCTTGAGGCATTGAGGGAGTTTCGCCGTCGCCGGTTTACCCGGCAGCCGGAAGGGAAAGTATGGACCGTCGATGCGCTATGGCGCTACGCCGGGGTGTGCCGTGTTCGGAATGTGCTCCGGCCATACCTGGAAGCGGTGGAAGCAGAGGGAGGATAAGCAGTGTCCGTAAAACCCCGCAAGGATATTGCTGTCTCTGTGCGTCAGCGGCTTCTGAATCTGGCGCGCGCCGGAGGGGAGGAATATCAGATTGTGCTCAGCCGTTATGTTCGCGAGCGGTTCCTCTATCGACTTGCCCGGTCGGAGCATGCAGACCGCTTCGTGCTGAAGGGCGCCATGCTGTTCCTCGTCTGGAGCGGGGCGTTGCATCGCGTCACACGGGATATCGATCTTCTCGGATACGGGGAGATCGGGGAAGAGGCGCTTCGCGCCGTCGCACAAGACATTTGCACTGTCCGGGTTTCGGATGACGGTGTTGCGTTTGCGCCCGAGCGCATTGTCACGGAGCGGATCCGCAGCGGACAGGAGTATGAAGGGATTCGTCTCAGGATCACGGCCCATCTTGGATCGGCCGTTGTTTCTTTTCGAGTGGATGTGGGATTCGGGGATGACGTCACGCCATCGCCCCGGCTTGAGACATTTCCCGCCCTTCTCGATTTCGAGGCGCCCCGGGTGCGGATATATCCTCGCGAGACCGTGATCGCGGAGAAGTTTCAGACGATGGTTCAGCGCGGCATCGCCAACAGCCGGATGAAGGATTACTACGATTTGGCGTACTTGGTCGGCGCCTTCGATTTCGAAGGGGAGGTTTTGGTTCAGGCTATCCGGCGTACGTTCGAGCGGCGCAACACGCTTGTTCCGTCCGGGATTCCAGTGGCGCTTTCGGAGGCCTGGATGGAGGATGCGGCCAAGCGGCGACAGTGGCGCGCCTTCCTGCAGAAAAGCAGGCTCGGCGACGATGATTTGAAAGAGGTGGTCGAATTGCTTGCGTCGTTTCTGATGCCGCCTGCGCAGGCTGTTAACGCTGGGGCCCCGTTTCCGCACAAGTGGCTTGCAGGGAAGGGGTGGACGTCAGTTTCCGGGACCATGCACGATTAAGTGGACGAATCCGCCCATCCCATGCTGATCCGTTCCCTTGCCTCGAATTATCTGAAACGGACCCTGCGCTCTCCGTTCGGGAGGTGGATCCTTGGGGGCAGTCTGCTTGCTGTACTATGTTTCTGGGCTCCCGTCTTTCTGTATGCCTTTTATACAGGTTTTTCCGCCGTCGGATATCTGGACATCGACCGTTCCGTCGATTTGCTCGCCGGCGTGAACCCGGCGATACTCCCTGTGCTTATCGCATGGGGTCTTTTCGACGGCTTACTTCTCAGACGCAAGGTATACGTATCGCTTTTCTCTTACCTGATTACTCCGACGCCGCGGCGGACACTTGCACTGTTTCGCCAGATCGTTACGCTGTTCGGCAAATTCAATCTGTTCGTGCTGGCGTTCATTGCAGGATTTTGGGTCAAAAACCTTTATCTCCAGAATGTCGATTTTGCCTGGAACTGGTTGCTGGTCCTGTGCCTGCTGTGCATATGCATGCACCTTGCGGCGAATATTCTTCGCTCCTGGCGGGGAGAAAAATTTCTGCCGGTGCTGGGCGTATTGCTTTGCGTTTCGGTACTGGCGGTACTCGAATGGGGACACGATGTCCGGGTCCTGTCCAGAGCCTCCGCCACGCTATTCGATGCGGCCTCAAGCGGAGCTGTC
This sequence comes from Bacteroidetes bacterium SB0662_bin_6, assembly GCA_009839485.1. Classification (NCBI taxonomy): domain Bacteria; kingdom Pseudomonadati; phylum Bacteroidota; species Bacteroidetes bacterium SB0662_bin_6. The sequence goes on along the minus strand of VXPQ01000034.1, from coordinate 3,119 downwards.
TGGCCGTCGATACTTCTGGCAGGCTTGGCGGGATGCCTGTTTTACGGGTCCGTGAAGAGGATAAGCCGGAGCCTGTACATAGATCATTCGGCAGCGCCGCGTCTGCCGTGGAACAGGAGAAGGGCGCCCCGCAGAAGAAGCAGGCCCCGTACCCTGACGGCTGAACTGCTTTCCTGCGAATGGAAGCTTATTCTCAGAAATCGGCAACCCCGGTCGATGATGACGGCTTCTGTCATCCTGACGCTTTTTATTGTTGTTTTGGTTGTCGGGGTGAGTACGGAGGTTGGCGCAAAGAACATCCCTGGAGTATTTATATTATGGTCGTTGTGGCATCCGATATTTTATTTTACTTCCGCTTTTGATTTCAGGAGTGCATATTACAACGGCTTAAGTGTTTGGCCGATCTCTGAAACTACGACACTCCGCACCATGTTGTTTATGTTTCACAGAATAATATTATCGATAATATTTATCTTCGCCTTGGCGACAATAATAATGAATATAATACTCGATTCGAGAATATTTTTTGGATGGATTTTTATGCAGGGAAGCATACTGTTTGCTATGGGTATCCTGAATTATATGGCCCTATTCCTAAACGTTTTATTCCCTATTCCCCGTACACTGAATGCCGGGATGACGGAACCCAATACATCATTTGTCTTACCCGTTATGAATGCACAGTCTATAATGATTAATGCGGGCTTTATAATTTTTCTCATTATGCCTGTTCTTGTAGAGATTATGCCATCCGTATCCGGTGTATGGTCGGGTCTGGCCCTGGGTGCGCTGGGCCTGGCGGGTCTGTGTCTCCAGCCATGGTTGATGAGACTCCTTGCCCGGCGCCTGCAAACCAGGCGGTACCTTGTCATGGAGCGGTTTCGCATACGCTGAGAGCGAACCTGGAAAGGACTTTCTCGTTCTACGTTCTCGATCGGAATTCCCTGTAGTCTTCTTTATCGAACCCCGCTCATGCAGATCATCCTGAAAGACCTTGTCAAGAAGTACGGCGATCTCGTCGCCGTAGACGTACCGCACCTGGAGATACCTACCGGTCAGGTGGTGGGCCTTGTGGGGAACAATGGCGCGGGCAAGACCACGTTGCTCCGCCTTGTGTTGGACCTGGTACAGGCCACGAAGGGGCATGTGCTGCTCGGCGACGAGCGGGTGGACAAGACCACCGACTGGAAGTCGCACACCGGTTCGTATCTCGACGAAGGCTTCCTGATCGATTTCCTGAATGCGGAGGAGTATTTCAGCTTTGTCGGCAAGGCGTACGGGTTGTCCTTGCAGGAGATCGAGGAGGCGGAAAGCCGGTACGCGAAGCTGTTTACGGAGGAGGTGTTGGGCACGGGCAAGCTGATTCGCGATCTCTCAGCAGGCAACAGAAAGAAGGTCGGGTTGCTGGCCGCGCTGCTGGTGAAGCCCGCTGTGCTGGTGCTTGACGAACCTTTCGCCAATCTGGATCCCACGTCGCAATATGTCCTGCAGCAGATACTGGCCGAGATGTCGAAAGAAACGAACGCGACCATTTTCGTTTCGAGCCACGATCTGGGGCATGTCACGGACGCCTGCGAGCGCATCCTGCTGATGAATCAGGGGCGGATCGAGCGGGACGAGCTTATTTCGGAACAGACGCTGAAGGAACTGGAGCGATTCTTCGCCCGGTCGGTGGCTGTATAAGGCTTGAGGATACCATGGAGACCCCGGACATGACGGTATCTCGGATGGAAAACAAGCAAAGCGCTTCCCGACCGCGTGAGGCTCCGGGGCTGCTGCGCGAATTGCTTTCCGTGGAATGGAAGCTTTTCCGGAGAAATCGGCGTCCCCGGTGGGGGTTGATATTTTCCAGTGTTGTACTACTGATCGGATCGGGCTCTGTATTGAGTGACCCTTTCGATAGTAATTTTCTTGCGATATACCTTATGATTGTTGCCGTATCTCATTTTTTTGTACTTAATTGCCGGAGCACGTTCTATGACGGTTTGCTGTCAAGGCCTGTATCGGAAACAAGGATTGCAAAAATTATTGTATATACGCATCATCTGTCTGCATCGCTGTATTTCGGTATCTTGATGGTTTTGTCAGGTGTTATTCAAAGAAATCCGAATGACATTTTTATGATAACATCTGCATTTTTGTATGTTCTGGGTATCTGCAATTATCTCCTGGCGTTCGCTGCAACCTGTCTTGAACCGCCGGTCCGCATAGAGCTGAATATGAAGTTTTCCGATGTGGGTCATGGAGAGCCTTACCGCGAAATCCCCATTTCCAAAGATGCAATCGGAAATCGGTGGATCATACCCGTTTTCTGGTTATTGACCATATTGAGCATGGGGCTCGTCTTTTCTGTGTACTTTTTTTCCCGAATACATGGAATAGCCTTCCCGGCGATGGCTGTGCTGGGCCTTGCGGGTCTTCTTTTTCACGCCGGCTGGGTCCGTTTGATTGCCCGCACTCTAAAAAAAAGGCGGTACGAATTGCTGGAACGGTTTCGGGGTGGTTGAAGAAAGGCACCCTGCGTTCAGACTGCGTACGCCTGAATGGGCCGGGCCAGCAGGTCTCCTTTGTTTTTCATGATGCGCGCGGCCTCGACGAGCGCGGGCCAGTGGGTAAGTAGTTGTCCGTAGGCGAGTACCTGCCGCCGGAACGCCGCAAGGCGTTGTTCGGGGTTTCCCGGCAGGTCTATCGGAACGTAGAAATCGGGTTTTGTTGCTGATTCCCGGGCTGAGGTCAGATAGCGCATCACGTCGTTTCGCCAGCAGTCCGGCTTGTCGAGTTTGGCTCCGAGGAGGCACTCTGCGCGGAGTACGTCGATGTGCATTGTCTGAAGGGCCAGTTTCCACAGAATAATCCTGTCAATGCGAATTATTAGAAGAATATGAAATGTCAACGTGAATTATTAGAAGAATATGAAATGTGCGGGGTGCGTGAGACCACTATAATAGGTCCACAGAAGCCATAGTAGACCTTTGGTCATATGCTTCTGATTCAGTGCCTGGCTTCGGCTGGCGTCCGTTTAACCTGATTTGGAGGTACTTACGATGAACGATATATCTGCTCACTCTGACCGGGAAATGACCTATTGGCAAACCTGGTATCAATTCTGGGTGAAGTCT
>VXPQ01000033.1 GCA_009839485.1 Bacteroidetes bacterium SB0662_bin_6 | reverse complement strand
ACGTTACTCGGAGAATCACCCTCTCCTGATTTCTACCACCTTCGAGACACATCCTATGCCCCCTTGGCCAAGCCTATGCCCATGGCTGATTCGAGTGTCTCTTGTCACGAGAGGACGGCACACAACCACCTGAACGAGAGAGTGAGGTTTTCCTTCCTCCGCATTCCCGCTTGCCTGGGAACCATGGGGAAGCACACCGGCGAGGAGCACACCCAAGCAAGCCATGCTGTAATAAGCTCTACCCCTGAAGCTCCCCCTCCCCGATGGCGCTGCACCTGCCGCCAGAGGCCTATCTCTGGTTCAAGACCTGCCACGTCATCGAGGTGGTGGTTGGTTTGCCGGGCGGGGGATCTTCTATCTGGTGCGCCCCCTGGCTGCCGTTGCCGCAGATTGACTCACTGGACGATGATGAGCCAGCTACCTAGTTGAGCCTGACCACAGGGGTGCCTGAAACACTAGGCCGAGACATAGATCAACGGCTTCACCAGCGTCAAGCCGTGTGATGGTTTGATGAACCTCCGCATCGCTCCAGGCATCCATGAAGCGTAAAGCCGAGAGGGCAGCGTACTCGCGACTGACGTCCATGCTGAGCCAACGGCGGCCGAGTTGCTCTGCCGCTTGACCGGTGGTGTTCGACCCGGAGAAAATGTCCACCACCAGATCTTCCGGGTCGGTAAGGAATTGTATGAAGAACTGTGGTAGTGCGCTGGGGAACCGTGCGGGATGGCTTCTTCGGCCCAGCATGTTGCACAGTCGCAGGTAGCTTGAATTGCTTTCCGTATTGGGAATTTGTAGCAGGTTCGAGGGAATCGCACCGCCGTTGTCTCTGGCGAAGGCCCTGGCGATGTCGTGCCCTGAAGGTCTTTCCTTCGGTTGGTAGAACTTGCCGGGGTTCTCAAGCAACGTCTTCATCCGCTTCGAGTACGGTACCAACACTTTCGTAACGTCCGCTTTTGGCTCAGTTGATCGGGAAAACCACCAGACAGTATTTACGGCATCCTTGGCTCGGATCTTGCGCTTGTTGACCCATTCGATTGGCGACGGCAGCTTCGACGGATTGAACCAGAAAAATTCTTCTGCCAATTCGTAGCCGAGACGGTCGCAAAAGTCTAAAAGTACGTGATAGTTGTAGAGCGAGCGTACCGGCTTGCCGCGCTTGTAGGCCCCGCCCAGGTCCAGAACGAAGCTGCCGCTATCCTTCAGCACACGGTATGCAGCTTCTCCAAACCTTCCTAGCCACTCGACATACTGATCCTGGCCTTTATTGCCGTATGCCTTCTGTCGCAGCAGCGCAAAGGGAGGGCTGGTCATGATTAAATCCACGGACTGATCCGGCAGGTGCGCCAACAACTCCAAGCTGTCACCGCACAACTGAAGGCCGCAGGGCGTCCGGTACATCTGCTTGTCCTGGGGGAAGTCAAAATTCATTGGGCATTGCCCATAGGAGGGAAGTTTGCGCCCGGTTGCAACTCCCAGTGCCGCGCTATCCAGCTTTCGGCAAACGACCACAATACAGTAATCGCGTAGTGAAGCTCCGGCGCCGTTTCCTGTAGATCCGCTACTGCCCCCGCGAGATACTCTCTGGGCAGGTGACCAGCCAGCCAAACGGCCCACTTGGAGGGATTCTCCCCGGCAAGCTGTCCAGTCAGCGCATCGATGACGTCGGCTGGTAGCGCTCCGTGCTGACGCAGGGCCTCGGCACAGCCGGCTGCGATAGCAGGATTCTCTTCCTGTAATCCGGAGAGAAGCCAGGGAACTGCGTCTGAATGCAGCCTGACAATACCTTCAAGAGCCTCTTCACGGAGGTTCGGATTGACATCCCCAAACGCCTGCACAAGGCACTGACACGATTGAGAGTCATTGCTGCGACTTAACGACCAAGCCGCAGCACTACGTGTAAAGTAAGGGCGTTCAGCGTCGTTCAAGATGGTGCTCAATAGGCTCACACACTCCTGGGTACCGGCTTCTCCCAACGAAATGACGGCTTCAAGCTGAATCTGCTCGTCAGAATGCATCAAGTACGGCATAAAGAGATCTTGTGCTCCCATATCACAGATTGCAACAAGGTATGCCGCAGCTTCCAGCCGGACGTACATGTCTTCTTCCTGATCTCTTTCAAGACTAGCAATAGTATTGGTTAGAGAGTCGCTACGCCTAAGCCGGAGTCTGGCCAGCTTCACCCCAGTAAAACGCTGAGTCCGCTCGCGGGAAGACAGAAGTTGCAAAAGTTGACAGTCTGTCAACTCCTGGGAGCAACGCAAGTGATTATCAGTTTCTGGCCTGACTCTCGACGCGATAATCTGATTGAGCGCAACTTGGTCGCCACGGTCTACTACTATCTTTATTTTCGGGGGAATCGTCTGGGTGTGACGATGCCCATCGCCAGCTCTGGTGAGTGTGATCTTTTGACCGCTCACGGCTTCAACAAAGCCGTTGCGCCGGGAAAACCGTGACTTCCACGATATACTGGTTTCCGACGCTTCGGCCACTCCCTTGGTTGACGCTTCGTCATGTGGTACGTCTCTGAACTGGCCGACTCGTATGTAATTTACCTTGCCTTGGGGTTGCCACTGGATCCGGTTACGCTCGTGCCAATAAGAATTTTGATCGTTGAGCCGACCAATGCACCACTGCTTTTCTTGATCCTTATCCTTTGTGCAGACAGGAAAAGCGACCACGTCAGTGTCCACCATGCCGAAGTCCCAGGCACGTTCATGGGCTGAAAAGCTATGGGACATGGACAGTTCGGCCTTTGTTTTCGCCCGGCTCTCGACGCGAAGTCCGCAAAGCTTGCAAACAAGGTCTGGAATGCGGACTCGCTTGCGCTTTACGTCCTTCCAGAGCTTCGTGTCCATGGCGCCACGTTCGAGCTCAACGATCTGGTGACCCAGTCTCTCCAGATCTTGCGCCACATGCCGGCTGCCAACAGCTCCCAGGGCGATCTTCTCGAAGAAGCTGGAGTCAGGCTTGAAGGCGAGAGGTGGCATGGTGACAATCTATCCAATGGGCTCAGAGACCGTACCTGAGTCTATTAGGCGCTCCCGGCCCGCTCGGCCAAGCCGCAAAAGAGTGGATCTCTGCACGGAACGCTCCCTGAGTGGACAAGTACCTGACAGTTGAGGCATGCACCCCAGCAAGCCATGCTGTAATAAGCTCTGACCCCGAAGCTCCCCCACCCCGATGGCGCTGCACCTGCCGCCAGAGGCTTACCTCTGGTTCAAGACCTTCCACGTCATCGGGGTGGTGGTGTGGTTTGCCGGGCTGTTCTATCTGGTGCGCCTCTTCATC
>VXPQ01000031.1 GCA_009839485.1 Bacteroidetes bacterium SB0662_bin_6 | reverse complement strand
TGGACTCAGACTCAGGAGGAGATACAGGCCCAGATTCCGGCGGAGAATCCCCTATACGGTTCAGCACGGTAACGGTGACATCTTCCGTTACTTCGTCGAAATCCGAAGACGACAGCGTCACCGTGTATTTGTAGTCCGTGGTCGCATCGACATTGTCCGGCACATCGAACGTCGGAGTGAGACCGTCCGTACCACCGATCAAACGATTGGTTATGTTCGCACCGGTCCAGGAATACGAAGCCCCGGACGGCTCGTTCGTCACCGTACAATCCAAACTGAAATCGGCCGATCCCTCGTATACCTCGCTATCTGTACACGTAAGCGAAGGATCCGTATCCCTCACCGTCACTCTAATCCTTTCAGTGCCGTCCTCTGCATTCGCCGCGCTCGCTGTTGCCGTGTACGTATAGGTCGTGTCCTGTTCTACATCGCCCGGCACGGCGAACGTGGGCGTGTCGGTATCGTGATCCGTCAGATTGACGGTCGGTGACCAGGACCATGTATAATTCGGATCGGTACCTGGCGCACCCGACGCTTCACACTCCAGTTCAATGTCAGCATCTCCTTCGTCCACCTCATAGGGGCTATCTTCGCATGTGACCGTTATCCGGGGGAGCGGCCTTTTCTGCACAAGCACATGATTCCACACCGAAGTGCCATCCGCGTTCTCTGCGCTCACTCTCATCAGATAAGTGTATCTCGTGTCGCCGTCAACATTCTCCGGCACGTCGAACACGGGAGCCCAGCCCGTCGTACTGCTCAACCTATCCGGGGGCGACCAGGCAAACGTGTAGTTGGAACCGGCAGGCGCGCCTACCCAATAATGTTTAACGCTAGTACCACAAGAACTCCGCAGGCGTACATTCTTTTGACCTTCCGTAAAGACATATCCTACGCGGGTTAAGGGAGGGGCCGTGATTTCCGAACAGTAGATATCCGGCTTCTCAAGCACGGTCACGGTGACATCGGCGCTGGCCGTGTCGATGCCTGCAACGGCCATCGTGACTGTGTATTCGTGCGTTTCCTTGTAATCATTATCCAAGTACGCGCCCGGTATATCGTCGGGAACCAAAAACGTCGCCCTGAGGCTGTCCGTATCGGTCAAAAGACCCGTACCCGACGTACTGCGAGCCGCCCACGAATACGTAGCTCCCGAAGGCGCACCCGTCGCCGAACAGTTCAGCGAAAAATCAGCCGTAGCCTCGTAGACCTCGGCGTCGTTGCATGTGATTTCAGGCGCACGCGCTCTAACCACGTGAAAAACCACAATAAGATGGCCCGGCTCAGCATTGCCAGCCGTAGCGGTTATCCGGTAATGGAAATATATTGGCGAAGCGGAAATATGCGGTGCGGTAAAAACAGGATCAAGTATATCCGTAGCGCTGAGATAGTCTAGGGCCGTATCCGGCGTTTCCTCCCAAGCCTCCCAGACGTATGCGTAATCCGAACCTGCAGGCGCTCCCGAAGCATGACAAAAATCAAAAGCAAGGGATTGCCCTTCTTTATGCCCGCCGTAAGTATATTTCTTCGTCAAGCCGAACCCGGCGCAGTAAAAACCAATCCGGGGCTTGTTCTTAACCTTCACCGTGACTCTTCTTCTCGCCGTGCGCGGCGCGCCCGAAGCCGACGTCGTCATGCTCGCTATGTAATGATACTCCTTGCCTGCACTGCCCGGCGGCGCCGTAAAAAACGGCGACGACAGATCCGCTACGGCAAGAGGATCCATGCTCGTGCCCCAAAGAGCCTCCCACTCCCATAAGACAGACGCTTCGTCCTCGTCGTAGTCCATACGAAGCGATAGTGGGTCCACTCCTTCACAGTCCAGCGCAACCGTCTCGCCCTCTTTCACGACGACCTCCAGCGGACAATACACGCCCGGTCGACTGCTCGACACGAATACCTCAACCTCCGAGAACGACGAAAGACCCGTCGCACGCGAGGTCGCCGTCAATCGGTACCGGTAGCGGAACGTCGTCTCCCCCGAAAGAAACGACTCCAGCGTCTCGTACGCCGGGGCCTCCGGAGCAATCACCAAAGGAGTCGGACTGTCCTCGGGTATCAAACGCGGATTGTCCAGATAGTCCCGCGTCGTATTGCCTACAGGCTCCCACGAATATTCAAGGTTTTCCTCCCCCAAAGCATCCCATGCATGACACTCGACCTGTCCTGTCTCCAACTCCTCCAGAAACATTGCCACCGGACATTCTAGACGAGGAGGCGCCTGACGACCGAGCCCATCGGCTTGATCGGGGATGCCCGCCGCTTCCGGAAAAGGAAAGTCCCCTTCCTCCTCGAAACCGAATCCGAAAGGATCCGGCTCTCTCTCCCAAGGCGCGCAACCCTCGCCGGGTTCGTCGGGAATCGCCAACGGATCACATTCCTCCTGCAAGCCGGGGCCTCTGACCGTGTCCCCCGAAGCGCCTTGTATCGTGACGGTCACCGTCGCGGTACGGTACACGCCTGCGCCCATCGCCGTCAACCGGTATGTGTATTCCTCACCCGCACCTGACACAGGAGATGTAAACAGCGGCGATAATTCGTCCGAAGCACTGAGAAGATCAAGCCCCCCGTTCAGGACCGACTGCCAACTGTAGCGAACGCCCTCCTCGGGTATCGCCATCGCGGTACACGAAAACAGAACAGATTCCCCTGCGTGGGCAACAAAACGAGGTGGACAAGACAACGAGAAAGACTCACCGAAATTATCCCCGCCCTTTTCCGGAAACCCGCCTTCCTCAATGACCTGAGCGCGCGACGAAGACGCGCAGAGCAGCCCGGTGACAAGCAGGCATGCCATGCGACCAACTATGGCGCCGGAGCAGGGGATATGCCCCGTAAGCCTGCCGGGCCTTTTTGTCATTCCCGTCATCGGATTGCACATACTGCAGCGTCGAGGCAGAGGAGTAGTCTGACGAACAACTGCCAGACATCCTGTCTATCTTGAGTCCTCATCGCTTAAATTTTTGTGTCTTGCCGCGATTATTTCAGCAGCACCATGCGCCGGGTCAGCGTGTGTGTCCCCGTTTCAAGCACATAGACGTACACGCCGCTGTTCCACCCGGATGCATCCAACCGCACTTCATGCTCGCCCGCCGGGTGCACGCCATCCACCAACGTAGCCATGTTTTGCCCAAGCAGGTTGTACACGGACAACCGGACCTGACCGGAAACCGGTTGCGTCCAGGAAATGGAAGTGCCCGGATTGAACGGGTTCGGATAGTTCTGTCCAAGAGA
>VXPQ01000030.1 GCA_009839485.1 Bacteroidetes bacterium SB0662_bin_6 | reverse complement strand
TTACCATAATATAGGGGATAGATACGGGTTTGTCAAGTTAAATATATAATTCCCTTCGGGAATAGGTAACCTTGTAAACCTTAAGTCCCTTGCTTTTGACGGTAATGAATTAAGCGGTCCAATACCCTCTGAAATAGGAAGCCTCACAAAGCTTAAGGATATTAGCATGAATAGCAATTCACTAAACGGTTCCATACCTTCAGAAATAGGAAATCTGGTAAATCTAACCCATCTTTATCTCAGTTCCAACCAATTAACGGGCCCAATACCTTCCGAAATAGGAAACCTTGTAAATCTTAGAGTACTTTCTCTTAGTTATAATCAACTGAACGGCTCTCTACCCCCTGAGATAGGCAACCTCATAAGGCTGAACAGATTTCTTATTAGCTCCAATCAACTAACTGGCGAAATACCTTCTGAAGTATGTAATATTTTATTACTTCCTCAAATATACGCCAGACTGGATGGTAATCCGGGATTGATCGATAATTGTTCATACGTACCTGAACAATTTAGCAACAACAGGAGACAATATTTTAGAGTCCTTCAAAATTACGAACCATCTGTCACAAGATCTGTTGAATTCATACTAATACAGGAAAATTCCTATGGGAGGCTATGGATTTCGAATGAAGCTTTTCGAACAATAAATATTTCCGATGCATCCATGGAAAAATTCCTGCACTATCTCTTTTCTTCGATCCCTGCAGATTCCACAAAAGGAGTTTTTGAATATGCGAGTGATCTTTGGGGAATGGTGCGCAAAAATTATACCCATGAAAATAACGGAGAACGAATAATTGACATGCTTGCTCATATTTATAATTGGTCTTATTTAGGGCTTGCTGGCAGGCATGATAGTTATATAAATATTTATAAATATAACATTTCACCCTTTGGTCCGGGACACCGAGTGTATTCCCAGGCCATTGCCCATGAATATACGCATAATATACATTTTGCATATGGCACACATGTTGGGAATCTTGATTTTTTCATTGAAGGCTTTGCCGAATGGGCGGCTGATATCATAATGTTTGGCGAAGGAAATGTTGTACCTTCTTTTTCGTATAGCAATCCCTCATCCCCGGGTGAGCCACTCTTCCCTCCACGTCCTTTCGATTATGATAATGCCAAGATATTCGCCACGTATCTTGCGGATCGTATTGGGTCAGATAATATGAAACGTCTTATACAGGTATGTGAACCCGGAGGTGTTTGCGACGTGGATGATCCGGACGATGGCGATTGGTATCAGGGTATTGACGGACTGGACTATGCCCTCTCCTCGCTCGATTCTTCCCTCACCCTTTCGGGGATTGTGGTGGATTATCATACTACGAATTTTGTGAATGACTCTTCTGTTGTTCTTGATGGAGTAAAGCATGGCTATGAAACACCAAGATATGCAAATAAGAAAATGTGGCCACGAAACGTTGTGGTTGTCGATTTTTCAGATAGCGCATTTTCGGAAAAAGAACTCGAACTCTATCCGGGAGGATATGGTTATGTCACGTACGAAAACCCCTCCAACCTGCACCTTTCACTCGATAAGAGTCATAGTGACGTCACCTCACTTCGCTTATTCAAGGAACGGAATAACACAAAAGAACTTCTGGAAATGGACGGCGACGTAACTGAATACACCGTTGCCGGGGATTACGACCGTGTGACGCTTATCGCCGTACATAACAACCCGAGGCCGAATCAGCCTGAAATCACGCTTAACATATCGGCCACTCAGAACTATGATCCCACATCTATAGAAGAGGAGGAGCTTCCTGGGGCGCTCTCCCTTGCGCAGAATTACCCCAATCCCTTCAACCCGTCTACGTTCATCCGATGGGCGCAGCCGCAAACCGGGCAGGTTCGTCTTTCCGTGTACAATATGCTTGGACAGGAAGTAGCCACATTGATCGACGAGATTCGGCCCGCAGGAACGCACGAAACCCGCCTCGACGCCCTAGGCTGGACAAGTGGCGTGTATGTGTACGTACTGGAGGCGGGGGAACAAACGCTGACGCAAAAAATGATATTGTTGAAGTAGGCTTAAGGGAATGCGCCTGTCCTGGAATGAAGTATGCTCCCGTACGGCGGCATGTGCCCGCAAGCGACTACGAAAAGGGCGAGACGAGCTTTTCTATCGAGATTTCCGACGTATTCGCATAGGGCCATGACCCACTGGAAACACCCACAGGCCATTGTCCTGATCATCCTGCTGACGGCCGCCGGTTGCAGCGGAAACAAAAATATAGTCGGGCCTGACCTGTGCAACGAGCCCTTTCAGCGCAAGGCGTTCGACCACCATGTTATCGGATTTTATCCCAACTGGAAACATGACGTGCTGCCCGTGTCTCAGATTCGGTGGGACCAGCTTACGCGCGTAATCTACGCTTTCGCCATCCCGAATACCGACGGTTCCCTGAACACTTCGAACCTGACCCAGGCGGATGCCCTCGCTGAAGCGGCCCGCGCACAGGGAGTAGAGGTCTTTCTTTCGGTCGGCGGGGGCGGCAGCGGATCCGATAATTTCCCCGCGATGGCCGCCAATGCAACCGCCCGCCGGAAATTCGTTATGGAAATTCGCGACTATCTGACAGCCCATTGTTTCCATGGGGTGGACATCGACTGGGAACACTGGACCAAAGACAGCAACAATGCGCCCATCGCTTCCGAAAAAGCCAACCTGATCAGATTACTGAGTGACCTGCGGGCCGAACTGGAATCCCTCGACCTGAAAATGTCGATAGATGTGTACCCCTCCAACTGGTTCGGGCAGCACTTCGACGACCCGGTGCATTCCCTGGTGGACTATGTGCACGTCATGGCCTACGACTTTTCCGGCCCCTGGTCTGCGCCGGGACCTCATGCGTCCTACCAGCAGGCCATCGGTTCCGGGTCCGGTATTTCCTCCACCGGGCTGTCCTACTGGACGCGGTACCGCAAGTGGCCCCGGAACAAGACCATCCTCGGCTTGCCTTTCTACGGGCGCGACTTCGACAGGGACGGCGGGATCGGCGTCGCCTATCGCGATATCATCGTGCAATACCCCGAGGCGTCGGACGCCGACCGGGTCGCCAACATCTACTACAACGGCGTACAAACCATTGCCGACAAGACGCAATTCGTAGTCGATAACGGGTATCCGGGCGTCATGATCTGGGAGATCTCGCACGACACTCCCGAGGCGGCTACCAGCCTGCTGCACACGGTGGACCGGATTGCCAATCCCTGAGTGACCCAGGCAACTGAGGTGTATGTAAAACGATACTGCCAACTTGCCGGAAATGACAGATATCGGCAGTAGAAAAAAGTGGGAAGATAAAGTCCATCAGACCCATTTGCCCGTGATGGCCAGGGTTAGTCCATCGTGCTGGATGTTCACAAACAGTGTCGTTCCGTCCGGAGAGAATGTGGCGCCGGCCAACTCGGAATTGCTGACCGCATTGCGGGCAAACTTGTAGAGTTCTCCTTCGGGGGTGACTCCGACAAGAAACTGCTCATTTGAGCCGTCTTCGCATACGATCAGATCACCCCATGGCGTTACGGTCAGGTTATCCGCGTTTTCTATAAGGCCCGGATCATTTGGCTCGACGAACAACTCGAGCGTTCTGTCGGGGATTAGTCGCCAAATTTGACCACACTCGGCTTTCCCTCCATTTGTGCAGGCAAAATACACCGCATCATTGCCATACCACATCCCCTCCCCCCGTGCAAATCTGGCCGCTCCCTGATCGAACCCCCGAAGACGCAGATCATCCAACGGCGCCTCAACATCTTCAATGTCCAGCCAATCTATTTCCAGTTCGGTCCCGACAGAGACTGTTTGTGCATCCCAGTTGCGTGTATCCAGGCTGGGCTGGCCTCTGACACGAAGTGCCTGAAGCCGACCGCCTGCTGCGATATCCGACGGATCGTCCGGGATAAACCGATAGATGAGACTGTCATGCGTATCTTCTGTTTGATAAATAATGTTTGTAGCCGGATCTACAGCCACCGCTTCGCGATTGAACCGCCCCATTGCACGAAGTGGTTCGGGGATGGCAACCGTCGGCGTCGCACTTGCCGGAACCTGAAAAGCGTAGCCGTGATCCCTGGCTGCTCCGTCTTCCCCTGCCCGTGTAGTGACTTCCTCGCACGTAATCCATGTATTCCACGGTGTAGGTCCACCTGCACAATTGCGCAGTGTACCCGCGAGGCTCAGATACTGTGAAACCAGTTCTTGTCTTGCGGTATCGTACACGAATGTTGTGGTTCCTCCCAGTGCGGCATTTCCGTCCGTACCCGCATCATAAAGGAGATTGGGATCCAACTTGCTCAACAATGCATTGTCCGGACCAAAGGCTCCCATAGCAGGAGCTGCCCCAGCGTTTACCTCATGATTTCGTACGACAACCGTGTATCCGGAGGGCCCTTCGAAAGCAGCCATGCCATCTGCTGCACCAGGTACATAAAAACCATCATTCATTGGGTCACCCACCCGGGAAATAATCTTGTAGCTGAATCCCGAAGGTAAATCCATGATCCCGGCGGGATCCGATACCAACGGCCCGAACCTCTCCTTCAACGGCGTGGATGAAGGATTACAGCCTATAAATGCGTGTAGTCCGGAAAAACCCAGTGCAAATGCACCGGATGTGCGAAGGAATTGACGCCGGGAAGCAACTGCGTCAAACTTGTTAAGAGACTGCATGGATCATGAAAGTGTTGTGGTTTATTGAAGGGACTTAAAAAGCGGTTCGGTTTGATTGGACAGATTTCGGCGGAATTTAAGGTGTAATGTTGCGACCTTGTTCCAAGGCCTCCATCCCGAATTGCTCGATGGCCCCCAGGGTCTCGCGCACATCGTCCCAGGTCGTCGTGTGATTCACGATGCAGAGCCTGAGCGAAAACTTCCCGGCGAGCTTCGTCGATGACATGAACGCACGCTCCTCCCAAAACACGCGGGCGAGCACATTCCTGTTGATCTCCTCCAGAGCCTCTTCGTCAAGGTCCGTGTCCTGAGGGTTGAACCGGAAACACACGATCCCCAGCGACGCAGGATTCAACACCTCCATCGTCGCACTCTCCCGAATGTACTCCTCGGCCTGCGCGGCCAACTCCATCCCCTTCGACACCGCCCGACGGAACGCCGCCATCCCGAACGTCTGAACCGACATCCATATCTTCAACGCACGGACCGAACGGCTCAGTTGCAAACCCCGATCCGAAAAGTTCGGATGGTTCGCCCCCCAAATAGTGTCCTGAAGCATATCGTGCGGTATCACGAAAGCGTTCGTGAGCGTCTTTACATCCTTCACCAGCAAACAGCCCGCCTCGTACGGCTGGAAAAACCACTTGTGGGCATCGATCACGATCGAATCGGACCGCTCGATCCCGCGCAGAAGCTCCTTGCCGCGCTCGGTCACCGCGCCGAAGCCGCCGTACGCCGCATCGACATGCAGCCAGATTCCCTCCGCCTCGCAGTAGTCCGCCATCTCCTCAAGCGGATCGATGGCCCCCGTACTGCCCGCCCCGGCATTCGCACACACTGCAATGGGAGTAAACCCCGAAGCGCGGTCCGCAGCCACGGCGCGGGCAAGCGCCTCCACGTCCAGACGGAAGCGATCATCGCAGGAAACCTTTCGGATGCACTCCGCACGAACACCGATGATGCGGGCCGCACGCACCTGCGCACTGTGACTCTGGTCACTCATGTACACCGTCGCGCGATCAGGATCTCCGGCCGCCTCGCGCGCCGCCACGAACGCATTGAGACTGGCCGCCGAACCCCCACTCGTCAAAAGGCCTCCGGCGCTCTCCGGATAGCCCAGCCAGCTACGAATCCAGTCGACGACCACCAATTCGAGCTCGCTCGGACCGCTCGAGGTCAGCCACGTACACTGGTTCACCTGGTGTCCGGCCACCATGAAATCCGCCAGTATCCCCGGCCAGGTGGGCGACGAAGGAATAAACCCGAAGAAGCGGGGATGATCGATCCGGGCCGCGAACGGAAGAATATCGCGGGCCGCCCGCTCAATCACCTCCCTGGCAGGCCGACCCTCCTCGGGCGGAGTCTCCGCCAGTTGCTTGATGAGCCCCTCCCTGAACTCTCCATCCCAGGCATTCTCTCCGGGCAGCCCCTCAATCCGCTCCACCACAAGCTCCGCCACGCAGCGCGCAAGATCCAGCATCATCTCGGGCGACATCCTTAGATCGCCGCGCACTTCGCTCGATGCGTCTGCAACCGCTCTCTTGTCACTCACTTGTCCCATCGGATTCTTCCGGCAACCGCAGGATATATCACAGCAGAAGTTGTACGGCGCCGGCAAATAAGCCGTAAAAAAGAGCCGCCCCCCAACTATGTTTAATAAACTAAACGGGAAGGAAACTTAGGGAATTTCATGCTTAAAGTTTGATTCCTGGTCATAGCCCAGGCCATTTGTAAAGCTAACTTTTGGAGTTCATCAGCCTATGGACTCAAACTTCCCAACGGGCGGATCTTGATGCTGCGGAAGTGCACCTCATCGCCATGGTCCTGCAAAAGAATCCGGCCTTGTTGCCAGTGGCCGAACCCTTCCCAATCGACGTATTTGCTCCGAGCCACCAACGCGTCGAAGGCCTGGGTGCCGCGCTCGTATTCGAGCACCTTGCGGTTGTTGAGCCAGTGCTCGACGTGCGCGCCGCGAAAGACACGCGTTTCTATGTTGTTGCCCCGAAGCCAGGTGTCTGTGCGCGTGCTTTTGACGATGAGGCGGGCACGGTTCCACCGGTCGGGCGGGTTAACGATCTTGTTAGGGTGTGCAGGAATCAGATCGTAGAGCGAAGCGAGGGTCCGATTCCCGGCGGCGCCCATTTTTGCATCCGGATGCCGGTCGTCATCGAGGAGTTGGTACTCAAGGCCGATTGCTGAGCCGGCACTGCCGTACTGCTCTGTAATGAAATACTTGATGCCGCTATTGGCCCCTTCCGTCAGCATAAATTCGAGGCTTAATTCGAACATACTGTATTCCTCCTCGGTGACGATATCGCCGCCATACCGGGCTTCTGCGCCACCGGAGGCTTCGACCATGAGTGCGCCGTCTTCGACCCGCCAGCCTTTTTCGGGGAAAGCTTCTTTGCCCGCGCCGCGCCAGCCGGTGGTCGTTTCACCGTCGAACAGAAGGGTCCAGCCCTGGCTTCGTTCTTGGGGCGAAAGGTGGTTGGGAATGTGGTTGACGACATGCACATCGGTCCAGGGACGCTGCACCAGATCTTCCGTCCTGATACGGATATTGCGCCAGCGGATCTGTTTGCCGACCTGCTCTTCCTGGCGGATGCTGTGGACCTGCAGGGCGATAAACCCTTCTGCCGTCATGTCGTCGATCAGGTCGGCACACGGCACCCCGTTGATCCAGGTGCGAAGGGACGGCCCGATAGCTTCGATGTAGTAGTGGTTCCACGCGCCGTTGCGGAACGCTGATCGGCAGGCCGGATTGAATTCGACGGGGTAGAGCCAGCCGCGCCGGGCTTCGTCGTAGACGCCGCCGCTCCAGGCCCGCTCCGAGGGATCGATCTCAACCTGATAGCCGTGGACGCGGCCGTCCAGATAATCGGGCAGGCTGTTGCTGCGGATCTGGATGCCGGAGTTGAGCGCAGAATCAACCTTAACCTCCAGACTCAAAAGGAAGTCGCCATAACGTTGTTCGGTGGCGAGGAAGCTGTTCGGGGTATCCATCATGGAAGTACCGACGATCTCGCCGTTCTCGACGGTATAGGGGGCTTCGCCGTTGAGTTGGGTCCAGCCCGTCAGGTCGGCGCCGTTAAAGAGATCCTGCCAGCCATCGTCTTTCGGAACATCAACTCTTGCGGCGACAAGGAGTACGCCCAACAGGAGGATAGCACAGGCCGTGTAACGTTTCATGATGAAGCAGTGGGTTTGAAAGGAACCTCTGATTAAATCCACTTTGATCAGCGCTTCGCGTACGCAGACAAAAGATGTTATGATTCAAACGGTGCATCCGGACACGGCGGACGGGGGCGGCCTCCCGGCCCGGCAGTTGGAGGGATCGCCGGGTGGCGTCCCATATGCACACGTCACGAAGGAAGATAGAAATAGTCCGAGAAAACCGAACAGTTTTTTCGGACCGCTTCTCCGGTCCATGGCCGACGCTTAGTCCGCCGCTGCGACGCTTCCGTCCAGGTACCCGCCGAAGGTCTCGTCGAACGCGCCGGGGAAGAACTCGCCGGTCACGATCGAAGCCCGGGTAGGGTCTCCATCCACCACCACGACGTTAAGGGGCGTACCCCACTTGCGCGGATCGAGGAGCGCCTTGCGCATGCGGAAATGCGCAGTCGTGGTGCGCACCAGATCCTCGTTGTCGGGGTCCGGATTGGGGCTTCCCAGGATGACCGGATACTCAATGCCGAACTCGTCGACGTACTCGGCCACCACGTCCGGGTGGGAGTATTCGCTGCGCCCGATGATCATCAGACCGTCTTCCCGGTGCACGCCGTACTTGGCCACCAGGTCGGGAGCCTCGTACCGGCAGTTGTCACACCACTCGGTGAAGTAGGTCAGGAGGGTGACGCGATTGCCGCGCACCACATCCTCAAGGTCGATCTCGGCTCCGTCCCTCGACATGCCGGAGAAATCACGGCGGAGGACTTCCCAGGGCACCAGCCTGTCACCGCCGGCGCCGGCCACCTCCGCGGTCAGGTCGATCGCGACCACAGGGGAGTATTCGTGCGGGTGGGGCGCCGGCGCCTCTTCTGCCGGAGCAACCAGGTTCATCACCAGCCAGCCGCCAGCCAGTACCAGCAGCGCTACCGCTGAAAGGATCCATCTCGTCATCGGAATCTTCCCCCATCAGGGATTGCCTGCTTCAATGAGGCCGGGACAATAGTGCCCCAGGGAATATACGCCTGGCTTACCGCATTCGATTCGTATACTTGGCCTTGCCAGCCGAGATGATGTGTTTTCCACTGCCTAAACTGTACAGTGCCTTCATCGCATTAAGGTCATGGTTCGAGTAACCGTCTCTGCACCTGTGCGCAGACGGTATAGGTATGTCCCCGTTGGCAGATCGCCAGCATTGAACCGCACCTCGTGATGCCCGGCAGGCTGTATGCCGTCAATAAGAGTGGACACGATGCGCCCGGCCAAGTCGTACACGACGAGGCTCACATCGCCTGCCTGCGGCAAGGCGTAGTCGATGGTCGTCTGCGGATTGAACGGATTCGGATAGTTCTGCGAAAGTTCGACTTCCGCCGGAAGCTCCGCGCCCTCGACAGACACTGCGCTGTAATGGACCACGGGGAGATTAGTGCGGGTTGCACTGCTAACCCGCTCCGCCATTACCGAACGTATGAAGAAGATGTGCTTCGTGTCCGGCGCCAGCGCATAAATGTCAATATCCAGGCTTGTAGTAGCCTTATCAATGCGCGTCCACGGGATAACCACATCGCCAAGATCATAGGCTGCGCTTGTAAACCATCCCTCTTGAACCTTGTATTCCAAAGAATCTATTACGTCAGGGTACGCAGGTTCTGACCACTGCACATTTATAAAGCCGTCTCGTTCCTCCGCATTAAAGTTGTGAGGGTAATTAAACGTCAAGTCCCGTTCGCTCGGCCCTGATGGTCCGCCTCCGCCGCCACCTCCGCCCGGGTCGTTGTCCGTCCCTTGCCGCTCGAACGAGAGCATCGCCATGGGTTCGTTGGAGAACTTGCCCGTTCCCTTGATGCTCGTGATCGTTCCTTGAGGCGAGGTAGCATCATTACTCAGCCTGAATTCGGATCCGTCCTCGGTCCCGGCATCGTACGGAAACAGATCGACCTCACGCAACGACAACCATTGGTTCTGAACATTGAGCAGGGACAAGCCGGAAACGCCGACGAACCAGTCCGGGCTGGGGCCGATCATCGACAGCAGGGTGAACAGCGGGCGATCGCTTGTGACCTCGATATCGAACGTAGCTTTAGAGGTTCCCGTGCCGCCGATGCTTTGCTTGACGAGAGAAGCATTCGCGCCTGCCGCAGCGACTTCGGATTCGAAGGTGCTCGTACCACCTATTTCCGCTACCAACTCGACGCCGGCAGTGGCAGTACCGCCGGACTCCCAGAATGTCACCATGTCATTGTGTACCGCACCGACCAGCGTGGTAAAGTGCGCGCCACCCACCACTCCGCCGGGGGTGCTGGCGGTAGTCCAGTTGCCCTGGAACGTCACCGTATAGGTAGCGGAAGTCGTCTGCGCCTGTACGGGGATCATCGTCATGAGCGCAATGAGTGCTGCAGACAAACCCATTGCAATGCGGATGAACGGGTAAGCAGACATCATAGCAGGCATGCGATTGTCTGGACGCGGGGAAATGAACCAGTCGCTGTACATGTCTACAGACTGCGCAATATCCTGTTTCCACCGCTCTGGCTTATGCCTGTTGACTGGCATCACTTGTTTTTCTCTGCCTGATCGGAAATGGTTACTTTACGATATAAGTCCCAATAGAAGCGTCATCAGCGCGAAGACCGATAAGTTGACTTACGGGAGGAAATCAGGAGCAATGGATAGCCGCACAGACCAAATGAAGCGGGATGCCATGGCATTCTATGACCTGATGTTCAACAAGTGCCGGCCCCGCGACGCCATCGCGCAGTACGTCGGAGGAACATACACGCAGCACAATCCGGGCGTCGGCGACGGCAAACAAGCCTTCATCGACTACTTCGAGCGCATGGCGAGAGAGTATCCCGGCAAGCGAGTAGAGTTCAAGCGTGCGATTGCCGAAGGCGACCTTGTTGTCTTGCACTGCTACCAGCACTGGCCCGCCGATCGCGACTATGCCGGCATCGACATCTTCCGGTTCGACAGTGGAGGCAAGATTGTGGAGCATTGGGACGTGCTACAGGTCATTCCCGACACTGCGGCAAACGACAACGGGATGTTCTGATCTTCTGGTGGCCCAGATCCCGTCGTCCGAGAATTGGCCGACCGTCTCACGAAGTCCAGCGCCCAACATCCTTGAATTGTCGTCGGGAAAGCTTCGACGCGCGGCTTTTGCTGTGTGACTGCGCGCGACACGCTCCACGCCGAAATTGATTTCACCGATCCCTACGAGCAATCCGAAGCCGGGCGATTATTATTTCCTGCACCGGCGTGACAAAACTATTTGAGCAAGGTCATCTTCTTTACAGAAACGTGCTGTTCAGTACGCAAGACGTACAGGTACGTACCCCCGGCCAGACCCGCTCCATGGAAAGAGACACTGTAGCGGCCCGCGGGCTGCACGCCGTCGGTCAGCACGCGGACCTTGCGACCGAGCACGTCATAGACCGTCAGCGTGACGGCCTGCGCCCGCTTGAGCGAGAACTCGATCATTGTGGAGGGATTGAACGGGTTCGGATAGTTCTGCTCCAGCGCGAAGGCTGCGGGAATTTCTCCGTCCACAGGCTCGACCGACGTTACGTCATCCTCATATATGCCGGCGCCTATGATGAGGTCAAAGGGTCTTTCGGTACTATCAGGAAAGACGTATATAAATTCACGCTCGAGGGCGAAGGTCACCTTGGGTATTTCAGCGCTGTCGGTGTCGTCATCGGGATTGTCGAAATGATACTCGACGAAGCCTCCCTCTTCGTCGCTCGTCGCCGCCGCGATAATCTTCGGTAGAATAAGCTCGTCGGTAACAGCGTCCCTGAGGGTCTCCGTGGGAGCCTGCAACTCGTACTTCTCTGGAAACGCCCCATGAAAGAGTGTGTAGCCGTTACGATCCATGATAAAGAGGTAGGTGGGGCCGTGTCTCCAGTACCCGGTCATATCCCGCAATATCTTCTTTACTTTCAGGATGGCGTCAAGTCCTCCTGCGGCATAGAGTTCTTCAAGGTAATCCGCCGCCCCGTTCACAAAAGCCTGCAGGCTTTCGCGGTCCGTTACATCGCGGGCTGTTACGGCTGGAGCAGCGCCGGGATCGAGCGTTTCTTCCACGAGATGAGATTCCCGGATATCGAGGCCAATGGTTGCGATGCCCTGGCTACCGTCGGGTTGCATGGAAGGGAAGGCGTAGCCGTCGTCGCCCTCAAACTCGAAAGCACTTCCAATTGGCGACGCAGACGCTGCCGCGGCGATCGACCCGAAAACAGGAGAATCAAGCAGTCCGCCCGTCAAAAGCACATCCTGCCCATGCAAAACCAGTCTGCCGGCAGATGTCATGGTTACCAAATAGGTAGAACCAAAATTCCAGGGGCCCTCATGTGTTGCGAGACATCCGATGTACCCGAACGACCTTCGCGAGCCCCGGATTTGCGCCCCGTATGTTAACAAACCGGTCACGAATTGTGTAAGGGTGGCATCGCCGTTCTCCACCTGTTCAGCGGTTGCTGCATTCGGGTTCAGAGCCGGAATGCCATCCGGCCTCGGGCACGCCGCCACTGCATCCTCATATATGCCGGCGCCGATGATGGCTTTAAGGGATGCCGGGTTACCATTGGGGAGGGTGAATGTAACTTCATACTGGCGGGCGAAGGTCACCTTGGGAATTTCGGCACTGTCGGTGTCGTCATCGGGATTGTCGAAATGATACTCGACGAAGCCTCCCTCTTCGTTGTTGGTCGCTGCCGCGATAATCTGAGGCAGAATAAGCTCTCCGGTAACGGCGTCTCTGAGCGTATTCGTGGGAGCCCGGAGCTCGTATTTCTCCGGGAACGCCCCGTGAAAGAATGTATAGCCGGTGAGATCGATGACAAAGAGGTAGGTGGGGCCGTATCTCCAGTATCCGGTCGTATCCCGCAATATCCTCTTTACTCTAAGAGTGGCATCAAAACCTTCTGTTTCATAGAGGCCCCGCATGTAATCCAGTGCCCCGTTCACGAAAGCCTTCAGTGTCTCGCGGTCCTTTACATCGCGGGCCGTTACGGCTGGGGGATCGCCGGGATCGACGGCGTCTTCCACGAGATGGGATTCCTGAATATCAAGGCCGGCAGTCAGGAAGGCCGCGCTGCCATCGGGGTTAAAGTAAGAGAGCGCGTAGCCGTCGTCGCCCTCAAACTCGAAAGTACTGCCACCCAGCGATGCAGAAGCTGCCTCGCTGACTATCCGGAGCATAGTAGAGTCGACCACTCCGCCCGACAAAAGTATATCCTTGCCGTGCAGAACCAGCGTGCCTCTGGGGGTCATGGTAGCAATGTAGGTGGAGCCGTAATTCCAGGGTCCCTCATGCGTCAAAGCACATCCGAAGTACCCGGCCGCCAGCGGAGAAGCGCTGACTTGCAGTGCGTACGTGAAATAATCGGTGACGAATTCTGTCAGGGTGGCCTCGCCATTCTCCACCTTTTCAGCCGTTGCTGCGTTCGGGTCCAGGGCCGGAAACTCAGCCGGTCTCGGGCAGACTTCATCGAACTGTGCAAAGGCTGGGCGCGCTCCGGAGAATACACCTGCAAACACCAGCAGGCACACCAAAAACATCGGGGTTACAATCTTCATGGTCTTGTACAGATTTTTTCGGATCTCGGTGTACTCAGACCGAGACGGCCCGACTGTGATTCTTTTAAGAAAGGGTTAGAATGAAGCCAGAATGGGGGTCTGCCGCAGATATGTCATACACGGGCGAATGCGCTCGTGGCCTTCGAGGTCCGGCCTCTAATTATGACAATTGTATACTACCCTAATCATTGTGTGTATTCCATATAGATCGGGGGTTAATCCGTTTAGTTTTAGTGTGTATAGGTCGCCATCGCTAATGGAAAGCTGCTTTCCAAACAACGTAGATGCTATGCCGGACAGCGGCGCCCCGACCCACTTCAACAAATTCCGAAGCAATTAAGACACAGGTTTGCGACCTTGTTTCGCGTCGACGCACCCGATGAGATTCCAAGTCCAAACGTATAGCGTTCAGTAAACGCCCAGTGGAGAAAAGCGCATGAACGAGGATCAGCACACCGAATGGAAAGAGTCCTGGCACGATAAGTACTTGGAGTGGCTGTGCGCTTTCGCTAATGCGCAGGGCGGCGTGCTGGAAGTGGGCCGCAACGACAAGGGGAAAATGGTGGGGCTCGACAACGCTGAACGGTTAATGGAAGAGTTACCCAACAAACTCCGCGACCTGCTCGGAATTGTGGCCGACATTAATCTTCTGGAGGAGAATGGGCAATCATACGTACAGATTGTGGTCGAACCGTATCCGGTGGCGATCAGCTATCGCGGCAAGTATCACTATCGAAGCGGCAGTACCAAGCAGGTGCTCACGGGCGCGGCTCTTGATCGCTTCCTGCTGGGAAAAACGGGAAAGCGCTGGGATGCAGCACCGGTTCCGCGCGTGGGGGTTGGCGACCTGGATGCCGAAAGTTTGATCAGATTCCGCAAGCGGGCAACCCACACCAACCGTCTGGAAAAGGATGTACTCGACGAGGATAATGTTGGACTGATTGAAAAATTGCGGCTGACAGAGGGACGATATCTCAAACGAGCTGCCATCCTCCTGTTTCATCCAGATCCTGAACGCTTCTTTACCGGGGCAGCGGTCAGGATTGGCTATTTTGAGGGCGAGACCGACCTGCGGTATCAGGACGAGATATGTGGCAATCTGTTCATGCAGGTCAATACAACGATGGACCTGTTGCTGACCAAGTACCTCAAGGCCACCATTAGTTACGAAGGTATCCAGCGCATTGAGACCTATCCGGTACCGGAAAGGGCGTTGCGGGAAGCGGTGTTGAATGCCATCGTCCATCGGGATTACGCCATTCCCGCACACATACAAATTCGGATATACGCCGACCGGTTACAGATATGGAATCCCGGGGAATTGCCCGAGGGTTGGTCGCTGGAAAAATTACTGGGCCGGCATCCTTCCCAACCCTTCAATCCGGATGTGGCGAATGCCTTTTTTCGAGCCGGAGAAATCGAAACCTGGGGCAGAGGAATTCAGCGTATCCTCGAGGCCTGTCGCGAGGCGGATACGCCCGAGCCGGACATACGGGTGGAATCGGACGGATTATGGATCGATTTTCCGTTTTCAAAGGCTTACCGTGACAGCATTGGACCCGGTGATGGCACTTTCGAAGCATCGGCGGCGACCACCCAGGAAAAGATCCTTGCCTTATTGCGCGAGGATCCGGAACTCACCAGAAAAGCCTTGGCAGAACACATAGGAATCACTCTTTCCGGCGTCAAGTATCACCTTGCTAATCTCAGAAAAGCAGGTCGCATCCGCCGTGTCGGGTCCACCAGGAAGGGGCGCTGGGAGATTATGGATGACGACCATTTATAATAGATAAACCTTTATGTGGAACGTAGAAGCTACCCAAGAAACTAGCCTATAAACTGGCCTATAAACTGGCCTATAAACTAGCCTATAAACTGGCCCATTAAAAAGGCGCTCCGATTCGGCCGAACAAGATTCCGAAGCAATTAAGACACAGGATTGCGACCTTGTTTCGCGTCGACGCACCCGATGAGTCCCTGAAGCCACGCGCCCCAACGCATGCGCCTGTCCTGGAATGAAATACGCTCCCGCGCGGCGGACTTCGCCCGTGAATGGGAAGACGCAGGTTATGAAAAGGGAGAAACGCAAAGTTTCTACGATAGCTTCTTCCGGATATTCGGGGTTGAGCGCCGCAGCGTAGCCCGTTATGAGGAAAATGTGAAGAGGCTGGGCGATGCCCGTGGATTTATCGACCTGTTCTGGCCGGGCGTCCTGATAGTCGAGCAAAAAAGCGCGGGGCGCAACCTTGCTAAAGCCTATGATCAGGCCGGCGAGTATTTCGATGCGCTTCGCAACCAGGATCGGCCACGCTACATTCTGGTCAGCGATTTCCAGACGTTCGAACTGTACGATCGGGACGAGCGAGAGCATGTATCCTTTGCGCTCGAAGACCTGCCCGCGCATGTAGAGAAGTTCGGCTTCATCCTCGGCGTACAGAAGCGCTCGTTCAAGGATCAGGACCCCGTCAATATCGAGGCCGCCGAACGAGTGGGCAAGCTCCACGACGCCCTCGAAGCCTCCGGCTACAAGGGGCACGATCTGGAGCAGTTCCTCGTCCGCATCGTGTTCTGCCTCTTCGCGGACGACACGGGCATCTTCGAACCCCGGGACATTTTCCTCGATCTGCTGGAGAACCGCACATCGGAAGACGGTTCGGACCTCGGCGGACAGCTCGCCCACCTCTTCCAGATCCTCGATACGCCGGAAGACGAACGCGCCAGCAATCTCGACGAGGACCTCGGCCGCTTCCCCTACGTGAATGGGGACCTGTTCGACGGATGGCTCCAGATTCCCTCTTTCGACGCCTCCATGCGGGAGCGCCTGCTCGACGCCTGCCGGTTCGACTGGTCGAACATCTCCCCCGCCATCTTCGGCTCCCTGTTCCAGTCCGTCATGGACAAGGACGAGCGGCGAAGGCAGGGCGCGCACTACACCACCGAGAAGAACATTCTCAAGGTCATCGAACCGCTCTTTCTCGACGATCTTCGGGCGGAGTTCGCCCGGCTCAAGGCCCGCAGGGACAGCCGCCGCCTTCCGGAACTGCTCGCTTTCCAGCAGCGGCTCGGCAAACTGCGCTTCCTTGATCCCGCCTGCGGCTGCGGCAACTTCCTGATTATCGCTTACCGGGAGTTGCGCGCCCTGGAAATCGAGGTGCTGAAAGAAACCCGGCCCCGAAGGCAGATCGATGCGCTGGTCGATCTGCTTTCAGTGGTGAATGTCGATCAATTCTACGGGATCGAGCTGGGGGAATTTCCGGCACGGATCGCCGAGGTGGCCCTGTGGATGATGGATCACATCATGAACAACCGCCTGAGCCTGGAATTCGGGGAGACGTACGTGCGCATCCCGCTGGAGACGTCTCCGCACATCGTGCATGGGGATGCGCTGGAAATGGATTGGAGTGGCGTATTGCCGCCGGAGAACTGTTCGTATGTGCTTGGCAATCCGCCGTTCGGGGGGGCCAAGCTCCAGTCGGCGGAGCAGCGGGCACAGGTGCGGCGGATCGCGGCGCTGGGCAAGAGCGGCGGCACGCTCGACTACGTAACCGCATGGTTCATCCGGGCCGGAGAATACGTGCAGAAGAGTCCGGCGCAGATCGGTTTCGTGGCCACCAATTCCATTACGCAGGGCGAGCAGGTGGCGCAACTCTGGCCGATCCTGTTTGGCCGCTGCGGACTGGAGATCGCGTTCGCGCACCGGACATTCGCCTGGGGTTCGGATGCAAGGGGCATGGCGCATGTGCATGTGGTGATTATCGGGCTGGCGAAGCGGGGCGATGCGCCCAAAGAGAAGCGGCTTTTCTCCTATGACGATCCAAAGGGCGAACCGCACGAGAGCGGACATGCGGTGCTTTCGCCGTATTTGTTCGATGCGGGTGGGTTGGCGGATCCGAGGGTGGTGGTACGGTCAGAATCCCGGCCGATTAATGGGATGGGGAAGCTGATCACAGGCTCCAAGCCCATCGATAACGGCTTATACATTTTTGATTCCGACGAACGAAGTGCTTTCCTGGCATCCGAGCCGGAAGCCACGCCCTTTTTGCGCCCTTTTGTAGGAGCTCGTGAATATCTACAAGGTGGCAAGCGCTGGATACTTGCCCTACATGACGCTGGACCCAACATACTGGGACAGCTGCCCCATGTACGGGAGCGTATTGTCGCAGTCCGTGAATATCGGCGAGCAAGCAAAAGCAAGCCAACATTGAAATTGGCGGACACGCCCACACTATACCATGTGAACGTTCTTCCCGAAGCGCCATTTTTGGTTGTTCCGCAGGTCAGTTCCGAGCGACGGGAATATGTACCTATTGGTTGGCTCGAACCGCCAGTTATCCCAAGCGACAAACTTCGTCTCCTCCCCAATGCCACCCTCACGGACTTCGCCCTGCTTACCTCGACCATGCATATGGCCTGGATGCGTGCGATAACCGGGCGCTTGGAAAGTCGTTACATGTACTCCGTCGGGGTGGTCTACAACACCTTCCCTCTACCGCCCGGATTTCATACGAATAGCCCGAGCATTGCCAAGTTGGAGCCGCTCGCTCAGGCAGTGCTCGATGCCCGCACCGCCCATCCGGACGCCACACTCGCCGATCTTTACGATCCCGACCTCATGCCGCCCAATCTCCGCAAGGCGCACCAGGCCCTCGACCGCGCCGTGGACCGGCTCTATCGCCGGAACCGGTTCGCCAGCGAGCGGGAGCGGGTGGAGTATCTGCTGGGACTGTACGAGAAGATGATGGAGCCGCTGGTGGTGAGGGGGAAGGGAGAGACGGTACGTGCCTAAAATATAATATTTGACATTTAGCCGTATCTGGCCTAAACTCAAGAAAACCGTCTCGTAATACAGAGATCACTTCTTATGGATTTGGGAAATTGGAACGCAATGAATGCCCCGTGGGGCCTTGCATCCCGCAAAAAATTAATCCTTGCAGCTTTGGATTTTTTCGATGCCGAAAAATATATTAATAACTGCAAGATAATAGGTAAAAAACGGTATATCTTTCCAAAACTCTTTTCGTTGTCTGAATTCGTTACCTACTTGGAAAAAAAGAATATCTTTCCAAACAAAAATCCAAATATTTTTCGAATTATTTCGATTTTAGACAAGGCAGTATCTGGTGGAATACTTCTAAATCTACGTAATGAGCCAGATAAGGCACCGGGGGCTCATGATCGCTATCTACTAATACAACCCTATTGCGAATCTGCGGTGCGCGGACAAGGGCTCTTGCGGCTGATCCCTGCATTGGGAAGTGATTTTTTGTATCAAACAATCTCTCCCAGTATAGTCCACATTAAAGGAGAAAATGATGCCGGGGATGAGAAAGGAGGAACTGGTATTATTCTTGACAGGCAACACATCTTGACATGTGCACATGTAACACGCGACTTACATCTCGATAAAAAGCAGAATTTTCAAAATATTCAATGCAACATCAAGCAGGAACCCATCCTTGAGGATGAAAAGGAAGATGTTGCCATTATCCAAGTGGATAAGTCACTGGAACCTGTACCAGGCATGGTATTTCAAGCCCCTGTCATTGGAAAAAATGTTTTTGCACTTGGCTTTTCTGGAATACCGAACACGAAACACGAACCGATATTAACAATGCACGGAGGGGCTGTCACAAGTGAATCCGTTACTCTATATCCTCCCAAGGAAGAAAATCTGTTTTTGTGCTCCGCAATATCTAGGCCGGGAAATAGCGGTGGCCCAATAATTTCGGAGGATGGATATATAATTGGTATTGTTTCCAAGAACTTGACACAAAAAAATGTCGATCAAAAGGGGTTCTCACCACATTATGCGGGTGTCCCTGCTCAAGTGATTATCAAGGTCATTGAATCAAAGGGATTGGATATTACAATCCCTTTCGAAAACTTTGAATAAAAAGGAAGAGATACTCTGTCCAGACCATTAGCTGGGCGCCGGACCATGATGCACCCGTCCATGCGTTGTCCGCCCTTGTTTTTGGGCGAACTGTCGGATAAATACTAAACTAGTTCAACCCGGCTAATCGGTAACCTGCCCCGGGATCGAAACAAACGTCTCCGCAACATCCTGCAACCGATCCGCTTGGTCCTTGATCCATCTGGCGGCTTCTGGCCAACCGTCTTTGTCGTCGCGGTCCCAAGTCCGCCGAACCGAGATACTCCTTCCCTTCTTGCTCAGTGACACCTCATTCCCATCAAATTCCTGATCACTCATCGTCTTGCGGATCTCGCGGGAATACTGGAGCATACGCTCGACTCGGTTCGGCGTATTCTGGTGCTCAGAGGCCCTGAGGTAGACCCCCATCCATTCGTCGGTGAGGCTGACACCGATCACATCACGCGCATCGTTGAGCCATGTCGTCCAACAATTCCAACTACGCCAACCGTCAGACTGACCCGGCAGGCCTCCCGTTTCTTCTTTGAGAAATGCCCAAAAAGCCTTAGTAATATGCAGCGTGTCTGGAAACTCGATCTCAACCATGAGCCCGCACTGCTCCCCCATTTTTCTACACCTTGCAGCACTTGCCTTCAGGTCCCGTCCATAAGGATACAACACATAAGAATCGTGACCGGGTACGGCCCGCATGGTAAGGGTCCCGGCTTTGGTACCAGATGGATACTGGCTCGCCAATTGCAGATTCGAGGAAACCGCGTCACCCCGTAGTCGGTCTGCATTCTTCGGATCGCGGCTAAGAAGTGCTCCGGCGACATTGAGCACCACCTGAGCTGCCGCACTTTCCTGATGCCAGTCGCCTCCCTCTATCCGCCATTTCATCTGCCACGTTCCATCTTGTGTGCTGCGGGTTTGTGCATCCGGATCCGACCACGGCCAGAGGGTGAGCGCCCGGTCCGCAAGATACTCGGCACGCCGCTCGAGCGCCGCTTCATCCCAAGCATCTTCGTCTGCGATGCACCTAGTCAACTGGACACCACTACGTTTCATGATCTCCCGCTTCTCTTCGAAAGACTTCGCCCCAAGTTCCGCGTTGACCCCGCTCAGGGTGAGGTTTGCAAGTCGGTCACGGTACCACCCGTGGATACGCTCGGCATCATCTCCCAACGCCAGCCTCCATTCGTCCGTCAACTTCTGAGGCATTACGTGCTCAACCGTGAGCGCAACACGTGCAGGAGAATCGCCACGCTGCTCCTCCTCCATCATCGCACAGAGGACCGCCTTGGTGGCACCCGTAGCACTCCCGCCGTACGCCTTGCGCTCGCCGATTCCGTCCCGCACCACCTCGTCGTCGGGTACTTCAACACGCGAGTTCCGGAATTTTCGGATCCGTCCCAGCCAGAATTCCGCAGGATCTTCGTCATCTGCCGGGCCGGGTCCGTGAGCAAGTTCAGCGAACGCCTTGTTCATACCCGCCATGGGGCGACCCGACAACCAAAACCGAGTAACCCATGTTCCGATGCCCGCGAACACCTTGGCCAGCGTTACATTCGTCCACCCGGTGTCTCCGGCAGCCGCAGCTTCGCAGAGCAAGCGAAGCGTCAGTGGTCGGTGCGTGTCGAACCCCAGGGCTCGGAGATGACTCAGCTCCCGTTCAATATGCTTGTCACCGTGAGACCCGCCCGTACCCGTAAGTATCCCGTAGCGTTCGGCTATATCTGCCAATTCAGAGCACAGGGACCGACGATCCTCAGCCTTGCCGTTCCGTACGGCCCACCGGCGCAGATCCTCGTAGACATGCCTGATACCTCGCAATTCACCGGTCTTCCAACGCAAAAAGTCCCGAAGAAAAGTGTCGATCCGGTCTGTGGAATACTCGGCATTGAGCGAGGCCTCTATCCGTTTCCAGTGGCGGTCGTGGAGCTCTTGCTGTTCGGCATCCGGCAGACCCATAAGCAGCCAGTTCTTGAGCTTCTCGCTCTCTGTTAGTGGACGCCCTGTCGCATTCAGGCTTTCGAATATCTGCTGAGGGTCGTCGTGCTCTCCGAGCCCGATACTGACCACCCTAAACCGCTGGAGCCCCTCGAGGAGTTGGGCGACATCGTTTTGTCTAACCAGCCTTCGCACGATCCTCCAAGCTTGGGTAATTGCACCTGCCCCTTGCAGGTTACCCTCGAGGCCCGACCAGTATTCTTCTTCGTCCCCATCTTGCAATCGTAGCTTACGTAACCTGTCGGCGCTCTTTCCTGGATTCGTAAGCCGGTCATTCTTGATTATCTCTGCGGTCCACTCTCCACATTGCCCGTTTGCACCGAGTGCATCGGCGATGCAAGCAAGAAGAATGCTTACAGTCGTGAGCCTTTGCTGCCCATCTACGACACGGTGAACTGTCACCACCCCTGACGTACGGGAGCCTGGGAACGTGAGTAGGGTGCCTCCATAGTGCGCCGCTATAGATCCTGCAGGTGCTCGTGCGACCGTCACAAGGTCGTCAACTAACCTCTCAATGTCAGATTGACCCCAACAGTACCTGCGTTGCCAGCGGGGCACCACATACTGCACCTGTCCGTTGAACAGTTCCAGAAATGCAATGTGTTGAGGCTCCATGCTATCTCTTTCAAGGATAAAAATAATCCGTAAAAACGGGACAAATTCTTCGTACTTTTAGTTGTTGTACTGGCCCGCGGGGTTATACCGCTTTGACAAGCAATTTCCGCCGGGTATAATACATCGTTGGTGGTTCGGTTGTCAAGTGCTCGACGTGAATGTTCCTCGTAACGTAGCGCAGGCAGTCAAAGATGGCCTGTAACTCACCGCCTCGTATTCGTTACACCTTCCGGCTACCGGAAACCAAAAAAGCGGACACACTCAAATATGTCCAATCACAAACCAAACTGCCTTTCTCAGCCTTTTTTGTAGTCCGGTGCGAATACCGCCTTGGGAAGACCCACCCCCTGCCCGTTCCGAGGATTTAGACAGATACCCCAGGTATATTTCCCGGCCTCGTAATTCCAAACAGTGGTCGGAGGGTGCATTGTCGATGCAACTCGACGACCCATTTCAAAAGCGACGGACAGAGGACCAGCATAAAACACATCGATCTTTGATGTTAAACTAACAGCGCTGTCGAGTACGTTGCGGAATTCATCGGCATAAGCTCGTGCTTGAAGTTGGCTGCGAACAGACCGAGCGCGAAGTGTCCCACAGTGCTCGAGTTCGGGATGAGATAGATGGACGACTTGATCGAGGATGCCTACAGTCCGTTCAATTGTGCTTGGCAGTCCAGAAGCCGAACTATCTTCGCCAACCCAGAAACTCAAAGAGAATCGGACAGCCATCGTCCCTCTTTGTCCAGTTTCAGTGCGGATTAGGTGTGGGTATGCGCACAAGTCGTTCTCGGGCCAATTCCAACATTGATCTTCTGCATTGGGATGCCAGTCAAGTACACGAACATCTCCCCGGTCGCCAACCAGGTATCCTACAAGTGCCGCAAGCGGAATATGAGATCGTCCGCAGAGAATGAGTTTGCGATCTTTCTGGGTATTCACTGCGGAACGGAGCAGACTATTCTCGTCAGCAATATATCGGACAGCTTCATCAGGATCCGTTAATACGTTATCGGATGTAAGATGTCGGAGATCCATATCGAATCGATCAGGTTCCTCACCTAAAATAGCTGGGGCAAGCTCTTCTGAACGCACGGGAGCCATGCTCTCCAGTGCCACGACCATCGGGGCCGATAGAGAGGGAGTCAGGAAGTGACCGCTAGAAAGAAGTTTTCGTTCCAAACCTGCGAGGTCAACACTCCCACGATTTTTGTCGCATTGGCTTGAAAATTCATAAATAGTGTTTACTATAGCTTCCGTACGCCGTGGACTGTGCACACGCGAATCTACCCAGCTTCGCAGGTATGCTCGATGAGGGCTCTCGGCATTTGCTGGATCCATTTCAAGCACCACCATTCCTGACCCCAAGATTCTCCAAGCTACGTCTTTGACGTTAGAGGAGTCTATGGATTCAGACACATCCATAACTGCTTTCAGAACATCTTTTTCTCCCTGATTCAAATCATCAATCGCTGTCCAAAACGGACCGGAGGCAGTACATGCTGCTGCCCGCTTAGCGAGTTTACCAAGTCTTTTTAGTGGCTTCGACCCCCTCATTACGACGAGGCCATATTTATCAATACCTTGTTTGAAACCTTGATCCTTGACAGTTTTCCACATCTGGCGAACGACTTTGGGGAAATCTCCGCGCTTTGCTGAGACTTGTAGGCGCCTCTTGACTTGAAGATCAAGTGTTGCTTGTCCTGACGCAGAGTCGCCATACACAACAACGTCCCCAAGAGGTCCACGCTGATATTCGACCCTGGTCACTTTGCCAATATCGCCTTCGGCAAAGGCCTCCGCGAACAATGCCGCGAGATAGTATGCTCCCACCCAGTATTCGTCTTGGTAGCCAGCCCCAGATGCTGCATCATTGCCCGCCATATGCTCTAAATATTCTGGTTAGGGAAATAGGTCCGGGCGCTGCGGGAATAATTCAGCATCTTACCGAAAACCATAGCCTGAGCAACGGCATCATCAAGGGCGTGATGTTCTCGAACAGGACTTGGTTGCAACGCTTCAGGAAGGCGACTCGATCGGGTTTCATCCCATGAGCATCCAGAGAGCCCCATGTAGAACGCCTTCATATCAAGAGCTGTGTAACCGAAGGGGTTGTCAATCCCGGCGCGAACGAAAAGATCATTCACAAAGGACCAGTCGAAGGAAGCGTTGAATGCAGTAAAGACGGGGCGAGTATTACCCGAAACTTGGCGGATCCAAGACGCAAATTCGGCAGCTGCAATGGCAGGGGCAGTACCTTCCTTGCAAAGACGATCGATATCCATACCTGTGGCGGCGACTGCATCTGGGAGGGTCAATGCCTTGTCTGGGGGGCAAAGCTCTATATAGAATGTCTTGTCTTCTTGGCCAACTACGCATGCGCCTATCGAGAGGAGTGCGTAAAGGCCAGGAACGGGGCCGCTGGTCTCGACATCAACCGAAATAAATACTTCGTCTGGAAGGGTAGTATTATCGTCCATTTTCATCATACTGATATGTCCTCGCGGAAAGGGGGTGTGGGTGTAATAGACTGGGCGGCTGCGGTGAGACA
This sequence comes from Bacteroidetes bacterium SB0662_bin_6, assembly GCA_009839485.1. Classification (NCBI taxonomy): domain Bacteria; kingdom Pseudomonadati; phylum Bacteroidota; species Bacteroidetes bacterium SB0662_bin_6. Next base: position 32,351 of record VXPQ01000030.1, on the reverse strand, counting down.
CTCGAACGAGAGTGGTTTATTGTTTGCATAGGACTCGCGGAGGGCATTGCCCAATAACCGCTCGGTGATATCAGAGGCAGTAAATGAAACACCGTCATTCCCTGATCCTTTCGGGCCGGTCTGGCGGACGAGTATGTTGAGTTGGTCTTCTGTGAGATTGAGTTCTGGGACACGGTTAGCGAAAAGGCTGCGTCGTGCATCATCAGAAGGCCTCTCGAATCGAAGGATAAGGGAGGCCCGTCTCTGAATAGCAGGATCGAGAGCACCGGGTCTATTGGTAATAAACAATGTTGCAAGGCGAAGGTCGGAGAGGCGGAGATTGTCGAGCCGCTGGATGAGGGTATTGAGCCCTGCACGATCTTCGTGGTGCATGTGAGTCGATTCTCGAGTGGAAGCAAGTGCATCGGCCTCATCAAGGAGGAGGAGGACAGGCTCGGCCGGGCGACTTTGGGCGAAAGTTATAGCTTCATCGAAAGCGCTCGATATCAACTTTGACATCTCACCGACAAGACCACTTCCTCGTACCTGGGTGGTCAGCTTGAGAAGATGAACCGGTGTTGGGCGATTATTCTCAACATGATGAGAAAGAGCATCTCCAATACACTCTGCCAGAGCCGTCTTGCCTGTTCCAACATCCCCTTGGAAAATGATAAGCGGGACACGGTGTTTGAGGGAATTGACAACCTTAAGCAGGCGGTCATGCTGGGCCTTGCTCCAAGCGCTGACACGGTCATGAAACAAAAGTAATTCGAGCTCGACAAGAAGTTGCTTCTTGTGCTCATCCAGGCCGGATAAATCATTGTAGAGTGCAGCCGCCGAGGAGTCCGGGTATTCCCGAACGACCTCGAAATGGTTGAGTCTGGTGGTCTGGAAGGCAGGGTCAGTCATAGGTCGAAGGTGATGGATATGAGCTTTGGGGCTTGTTGCATGAAGGATAATTTGATCGACCGTGGTACCACGACGCAGGTTCTGAATGTCACGGACGACGGTGTCAATAGCTTTGTCGGATATGTCCACTCCCCAATTCTCGATGAGCTTGCGGAGTGCTAGCTTGAGTGCAGCCGAGCGCGAGAGGTTTGGGTCTGGAGGGTTTTGAGCAACTCGACTTGCAAAGTCAAGTGCAGAAGCTTCGAGTTCGGTCTTGCTGTCGGGGAGTTGGAGAATAATGGGGACAGATGGAGTGTTCATGATGATGCTCGATTGAATGCTAATCTCTGGAGTCCGATGCTGTTTGAGACGTAATAGCGATCGCTTGACCAAGAACCAGTTAAGTAGTCAAAGCCATTATCGTATACCCAAGGGAGTTTGAATCCAAGGTTTCGCTCGTCGATGGGGGAAAGCCTTCGGCCAGCCGCGTTGTATCGGACAACGACATTAAATCGGGCATTCTGGAGATCGGGTCTGTATGGAATTCCACCAGGGCGATTATCTGCGGGCGCGATGCTACCATTAATAACATAATAGCGGAACGCTGCAAGAACAGAATGGGAGCCGTAAGCGCGCCATGTGAGCTCGACCGATTCTAAAATTCCCTCATCGACCATTAGTCGGAGGTCGTGAATAATGTCCTCGGCATGATCTTCGGAAAAATAACCATAATGGTCGAGAACCTGGAGGAGATCTGCCCGAAGCTTTCGGGTAACCGAGACCACGTCGGTGTAGGTGTTGACAGCAGTCAGGGATCGGGTACGGCTAGCAGAAGCACTCATAGTCAATCAGGTTGTTTCTTCAGTGAGTTCGCGGAAGGCATCGCCGAACACTTCGCACCAGATATCAACGGCTTCCTCAATTTCATCATCAATCTCGAGCGAGCGGGCGTAGGAGGCGGTGTCGTAGGCTGCTTGGGCAGCAGTAACGTAGGCATCACGGTCTGCATAACTCATTGCTGCTGCGACATTGTTCTCTGGGTTGACTACATCCATCACGACAACGGCATCTGTCGAAGGGACGACATCTTTAGGATCGTAATAGTCGTCAAAGACAATGGGCGAGGTAAGGCGGTGAGTCTGGGCGATGAATCGAAAAACTTCACGGATGCTCGTCTGCCACTGGTCGGTTACACCTCCTATGGATTCGATTGCGGCAGCTGTAATATGGTCGCAGAATATGGATGGCATCTTAAGATCGTCCGCCAGCCTGTTGTTCCACCATTTCACCAAGCGAACGAGCTTGTTAAACTTGACGGGGCCAGAAACAGTCGCACTGTCCGCCGAGCGTGAGCTGACAAACTGATTGTGTGCAGTGACGGATGTGAGGCGCCAGCCATCTTGGCGAGGGATCCAGCCACCATTCTCTACGTCGAGAGCATCATCGTAGATAATGGGTGCAACGTCGATATTGAGTTGGATACCGGTGCGAAACACGAGCCGGACGGCACTTCGCTCTGCCCGGATGTCGTCCGCGTCCTTCTGGGGATAAATTTGGCGAATTTGAGCCTCAAGAAAACTCAGCAACTCGTCGAGCTCGTCCTCAGCCACCTCTTCGCCCTCAAAGTAGGCTCCAAGATCGACATCCCAGGCGTTGTCACTGGTGCGAATGAGTGAGGTGTGCTTCGCGTTGGACCCAGCACGGAGTATTTTGACGAGGGCAAAAGTCTCGTCATCGTTAATGAGGTCGTGAAGATTGTTTTCAAGGTATTCGACCTGACGGCGAGCTTCACTGATCGTATCATCATCAGGCCGTATGGCTTTCGTGAAGCTGTCGAAGCGTTGGCGGATTGTCATTTTGTCCTAATGGTTGTAAACGTCTGATTCATATGGACTTAAAGATCGATTTCTGGAGAAACCATGCTGTTCTGCAAGCAAATGATCGCGGGCTCCATCACCAGCAAGTACAGTGCCAAAATCCAAAAATCCCCGTCGCAACATCCCATGCCGACATATTGTCAGGTATCACGAAAGACGTACCGCCATAATGGCGGAGCAATAACGGAATAACATGCAAATTTGTCCGTTTTCAGCGTGTCATCGCAGGAACTTATATTTTGGCAAAACGGTTTCAGTTGGTTCTGAAATCCGCCTTAAGGGCCGTTGCTTTACATAAGTTACGCGCCCGCGGCGGTCGTAATACACTTTGTGAAACTCGCAACGAGGCTTACCATGAGTAAAGGACCTAAGACCCATCATGTTGTCCCGAATCCCGATGGAGGCTGGGACGTAAAGCGTGGTGGCGCCACACGCGCCAGTAGTCATCATGACACCAAGCAAGATGCCATTGACCGGGGCCGGGAGATTAGTCGCAACCAAGGCACTGAGTTCCGGATTCACAACCGGGATGGACGCATCGCAGGCAGCGATAGCCACGGTGGTGATCCGTTTCCCCCCCGGGGCTAGATAAAAAGGGGGTTTGCTGATGGTAGTGCAGCAACACACGAAAGAACTTCTTGAGGGCTTGGCGGAATCCCTACAGGTGCCACCAAATCGGTATGAGGAAGCGGAACGTAGGTACAAGGCCGTTGGGAATTGGTTGCTTCGAGAGACGTCTTGTGTTCTCGATGCAGCTCCGAAGGTCTACATACAAGGTTCGTTCCGTCTCGGAACAGTGATTCGTCCGATATCGGACGGAGAAGACTATGATGTTGATTTGGTCTGCGAACTGTCACTGTCGAAAATGTCACTGACGCAGGCGGACCTTAAAGCACTGCTGGGTCGAGAGATTCAAGCCTATGCTGAGGCTCATCGGATGGAAGATCCCGAGGAGGGGCGTCGATGCTGGACCCAGCACTATGCAGATGAGGCGCGATTCCATATGGACATCTTACCAGCACTCCCCGATGCGGCACATCAGAGACAACTTTTGGAAACTAGAGGCTTCTCTACGGAATGGACCGATACGGCTATTGCCATTACGGATAGGGAGCATCCGGAGTTCAGGCAGCACACCGTAGACTGGCCGCATAGTAACCCTAAAGGCTACGCAAATTGGTTTCACTCGAAGATGCGTGCGATCTTTGAAGCACGTCGCTACGCCTTGGCCTTGGAGGCTCGTGCTAATGTAGAGGCAATTCCTTACTACGAAGTTCGAACACCGCTTCAGAGTGCCATCCAGATTCTCAAGCAATACCGCGACATGATGTTTGCTGAATCACCGGACGATAAGCCGATTTCCATCATTTTAACGACATTAGCTGCACATGCGTACCAACAGGAAGCGACGGTTTCTGAAGCACTTTATAGCATCCTCAATCAGCTAGACAGGCATATCCAAGATCGCAACGGCGTTGCATGGATTGCCAATCCGACCGACCCGGCAGAGAATTTCGCAGACCGTTGGGCGACATATCCTGATCGCAAGACCGCCTTCTACAAATGGCTGGAGCAAGCCCGCAGGGACTTTATTGGCGCTGCTCAGGCATCCAGCCGGCGATTGGCAATCGAGGCTTTACAACCCCGGCTTGGACAACATCTTATGGAGTCCGTGAAATCCGGGCGACATGGTTTCCGCTGGTTTGCCAAGGTTCTCAGTCCGGCACATCGTAAGACACCCCCTTGGAATTACCTGGATGGAGGTGATGTCAGAATTCAAAGAGCCACTCATAGTCGAAAAGGATTTCGTGTACAGACATTCAGTAGCGGTAGTGATCCACTGCCCAAGTACTGCAATCTGATCTTCGAAGCCTGTACAAACGTTTCTCAGCCCTACAAGGTATACTGGCAGATAGTAAACACTGGCCGGGAGGCCGAAGATGCCAACGGCTTGCGCGGAGGATTCGATGAGGGTATTGTAACAAAGGGGAAACTGATCAAAAAGGAATCGACACTCTATACGGGCACACATAGCATTGAATGCTTTATTGTTAAGCAGGGCTATCTCGCAGCGCGAAGTGGACAGTTTATCGTCAATATCCAATAGATATTCAACCAATGGGATATTTCAAGCATTTTGTAAGGGACTTGGCCTACTGGGTATTTAGGCGGCGTTCTCCGGCTATTCGGATAATGAAGATCGGTTTGGGTTGTCTGACAATGGCCTTCTCTGCTGGCTGGGCACTGGATTTTTCGTTTCCGTTCAGGAATGGTCGCATTGATCTCGGCTTCGACAGTGCTGGCGGAACATCATTTTTGCTCGTCTACGGAGCAGCTATCGTTGGATTCTTTCTAATATTAGCAGGATTTATTTGGGAAGTCATTCGCTACAGGACCGAACAAAGACGTCTCAGCCGTAAGAGAGTGGTTGTCGTGGAGGCTCGGGGCCTGCGTGATACTGCGGGCACACCTCTTGTTGAGAGCATACCTTCAGGTTGGAAAGGACATCGTGACCAGATCCTCATTGATATTCGCCAAAGAATCAAGGATGGCGAGATTGAGGCGCCGGAAGCTGCACTTGCAGATATAATTTCGTTAACCTCCGACCTGAGACGGCGAGAGGGTGGTCTCGACCGCAATGACTTTATGCTTGTTTACGGCGGCCTTACCCCGGTGCCGTTCACATTTCTGACCGGTGTACTGATTGACGACGAGAATGCAGTTCGTATCTTTGATTGGGACCGACATGCAGAGGTTTGGCGCCAAATCGACGGTAAGGATGATGGTAAGCGTTTCAAACCTGCCGATCTCAGCCAAGTGCCGGATGGCTCACAAGAAATTGCTTTGGCTGTATCCGTATCCTATGGCGTGAATGCAAATGATGTTCGAGCCAAGGTTGGCAGAGTACCTATTGTAACGCTCGACCTTGAAGACGGCTCGCCGGACTGTCATTGGTCAGAGGAAAAGCAGCGTGCTCTTGGCAAGCAGTTTCTCGATACTGTGATTAGATTGGGGAATCGCGGTGTTCGGCGCATTCACCTGTTCCTTGCTGCCCAGAACAGCGTCGTTTTCCGCTTCGGCAGACTATATGACAAGCGCAACCTTCCCGAAATCATCGTCTATCAATTTGAAAGGGCTGCGACACCACCGTATCCATGGGGTATCCTAATGCCCGTGTGTGGTATTGATCGCCCGGAAGTCACGTGGAATTAACCGATTAAGTTTAGTATTTACCCCGACACCTAAAATCTCCGGTGCGCGATCCGACGACTTATTCCCGGGTCTCTTTTTGCCCCGTTGAAACGACGGGCGGCACCTCGGATTTTTCGTATCTCAGCCCTCTGAAATTGATAGACAACACCCAAAATTCAGTTCCGAATTTAGAAAATTGTCGCGGCGCCATCATGGTCTCAAAGACGCCATCCCCCCCCCTAAAACCAAGGATAATACCCGCGCCACATCTTCCACTTGAGCAAAATCTGTCCCAGTGTAACTGCAAAGAGAAACGCGCCTATGCACGTCAAGAAGAGAGAATCGTCAAGCAAGCATATCCACCCGAACACCAGACTGGCCGCATCAAGCCAGTCGATGCGAAGTTTGGGATCCCGGAGATTTGTAATGGCTCTCGTCACTACGCTCAGGAAATACTCTCATCCAGAAAACGCTTGATCCTGTCCCGATTCGCGGTCAGGCTGGAAAACTGCTTCTCGCATATATCGCTGAAGCGAGCCAGCACCTCCGGATCCTCCACCATGCCCCGAACCAGCTCCGAGACATAGCCATCGTCCGAGTCGGCGATATGGAAGTACTCTTCCCGGTTCATGAGGCGGGCGGAATCGCCCGGCGCTAACGCTCCGGCTCCGACGCCGCCACCGGCCCGTCCTCCCCCGCAAGCGTCTCCAGCACCTGCCGCCCCTCGAACTTCTCGCCGATGCCGCGCACGTAGTAGTCCATCCAGGCCATCTCGCTTACGGCCTTGACCAGGCGGTTGCGCGGGTCCGGGATGCCGTGGCTGCGACCGGGATACATGAAGAGTTCGGTCGGCACATCGAGTTTCTTGAGCGCCATGTGCAGCTCGAGCGACTGCGGGCTGGGTACGCGCGGATCGCCTTCGACCACGTGGATCATGGTGGGCGTGACCGCGTTCGCGACGTACTTGAGCGGAGACTGGTCGAAGTAGGCGTCGAAGTCCTCGTACAGGAAGCCGTCGCCGACGTAGAACTGACGGTTCCGCTGCACGTCGCTCTGCGCGTACATGCTGATCCAGTTCATGGTCCCGGCGCCGGAACTGATGGCCTTGAAGCGGTCGGTCCGGGTGAGTATCCAGTTGGACCAGTGGCCGCCGGCGCTCCAGCCCAGTACGCCCATGCGGTCGCCGTCCACGACGCCCTCGGCGATCAGATGGTCCACGCCGGTCATGATATCCTCGTAACCCATCGTGAAGTAGTCGCCGACGATGTCCGTGCGATGCGCATTTCCGTAGTTGCGCGAGCCGCGGTAGTTGGGCTTGAGGACGGCGTAGCCCGCGCCCGCGTACACCTGGGCGTTGTAGCCGCCGTTGAAGCGCAGGACATCCGCCGACGCGGGACCCCCGTGGATCGCGACGATGAGCGGATAGCGCGTCCCCTCCTCGTAGCCCACGGGATAGACCAGCACCCCGCCCACCATCTTTCCGTCCGACGAACGCCAATTGACCTCGACCTCTTCGCCGAAGGCGATGTCGCGCACCTGAGGGTTGACGTCCACGAGTTGTATCCACGCCGAGCGGTTGGGTACGTCGTCCAGGCTCGCCGCAGTGAACACGGTGGGCGGGGTCTTCGGGTCGCTGTAGTTGATGAAGAGAGTGCCGGTGTCGTCGTCACGGGATACCGAGAGGGCGGCCCGCTCTTCCGTCAGCTGCCGCACCTCTCCACTCTCCACGTTGAGCGCATGCAGCTGCGTCGTCACCGTCACACCGGCGTTAAAGTAGATGGTCTCCGAATCCTCGGACCAGAACCCGACGCTCGAACTCTGGTCGAAATCCGCGCCCAGCTTGCGGAACGCGCCCCCGCGATCATCCACTTCGCGAATGTAGACGCGGCGCTCGGTCATCGAGTAGCGCTCCATGTCGTCCGGCGCCGAGAAGGCGATCCAGCGCCCATCGGGGGAGAAGCTCATCCCGCCCTCGCCGATTTCGTAGTTGTCGGTGAGGCGCTCGATCTCGCCGGAGGCAATCTCCTTGAGATAGAGGTCCGCGTAGAGGCGCTGCGCAGTGATGTTGCGCTCGTAGCGCTCGGGCGAGCCGCCCGTGATCCCGATCCAGCGGCCGTCGTCGGAAAGCGTGAAGCTGTCGACGCTGTAGGACGCGTCGTTGGTCTCGCGGCGCTCGGCGGCCGATGCGACATCCACGCTCCAGAGGCTCGAGAGCGGGGTGACGGCGTTGCGCACATCGACCGTGAAGCCCATCTCGCGCCGCTTTAGCTCGTCCTCGTATAAGGAATCCGGGCGCGTGAAGTAGATGCGCGTCCCGTCGGGGGAGAAGTCCCACTGGTCGACGCCGGCCTCCCCGGCGGTGAGCTGCTCGGGCTCGCCCCCGGCCAGGTCGCCGTTAGGCAAACGGTACAGCTGCTCCAGGTCGCTCTCGCCGGAGCGATAGACCAGCCACTGCCCGTCCGGACTGAACGCGAAGTCCGACACCCCCTCCTCGGCGTCCGTGACCTTGCGGGCCTCGCCGCCGTCATGGCGCATCATGTAGAGCTGGTTCTCGTCCCCGTCGCGGTTGGACAAGAAGGCGAAGAACGACCCGTCCGCAGCCCATGTCGGACTGGTCTCGTTCTTGTCGTCGGTGTAGGTGAGTTGCCGGTTCGACGGGACGCCTTCGCTCAGCGACGCCAAGTGGATGTCGGTCTGGGACTCGGCCGCTTCCCAGTCCGGGGTCGTGACGGTGTAGAGCAGCCACGTCCCGTCCGGGCTCGGGGTCCATGAGCCGGCGGACTTCAGCTCCTGAACATCCATAAACGTGAAGGGGCGCTGTTGCGCGGCCAGCGGGGAGCCGAACGCCGCGAGGGCGACGGAGGCAGTGAGGGCGACGGAGAGGAAACGCATCTGAACCTCGCGTACTAAAGAAAACGATAGGCTTGTAAGAAAAAGCGCTTGACCGGGGCTTGTTTCGAGGAAATGCCGAAAAAATCGTACGGGGATTTTGCCACCGAACACGGGTGAAGGACCGGGATTGTACGAAGGGGTCGATCATACCCCCTCACACAATCAAAAGCAAAGGATGATTGCTCCGTAACCTCCACTTGATCCAAATCTGTGACAGCGTAACGACAAAGGCGAACATCCCCATGCACGTCAGGAAGAGAGAATCATCAAGAATGACTATCCACGCAAACACCAGATTGACCCCATCAGTCCAGTTGACGTAGAGTCTCCAATCGAAAGGATCTCTAATAGTAGTATTAATCCATTTCCTCATCACCAAAACCTCCACATCCAAACCGAAACTGCAGTAATAATCGAAGTCGCTGTCGTTTTCCAGCCGCCTACGCCGCTTCCAGCGCTACCGCCGTGCCCCCTCCCATCCCGTGACAGATGGCGGCCACCCCGATCCGTTCGCCGCGCCGGCGCAGGGCGTGAACGAGCGTGGTCACGATACGCGCGCCGGATGCCCCGATGGGGTGGCCGAGCGCCACGGCCCCGCCCTGCACGTTGATCCGCTCCATGGGGATATCCAGCATCCGGCTGAAAAGCAGGTTGTTGAGCGCGAACGCTTCGTTGTTTTCGAACAGGTCCACATCGGCAACCCGCATCCCCGACTTCTCGAACACATGCCGCACGGCGGGCACGGGCGCTTCGGGGAACCGCCACGATACGCCGGCCGACCAGGCCGAATCGATCCATCGGGCCATGGGCGCGAGCCCGTGCGCGGCCACGGCCTCGCCCGAAGCGATCACCAGCGCCGCCGCGCCGTCGCTGATCTGGCTGCTGTTGCCCGCCGTAAACACTCCCTCCTTCCGAAACGCCGGGCGCAGCGCAGCCAGTTTTTCCACAGAGGTGTCCGGGCGAATGCCCTCGTCCGCATCCACGACCACGGGCTTCCCCTTGACAAGGCGCTCCACGGGAACGATCTCGTCCGCAAAGAACCCCTGCTCGCGGGCCTCCGCAGCGCGCCGGTGCGAAAGCACGGCCATTTCGTCCAGGTCCCGGCGCGCGACGCCATGCTCCGCCGCAAGCCGTTCCGCCTGCTCGCCCATCGCCTCCCCGCTCAGAGGATCCGTCAGGCCGTCGCGCAGCATCAGATCGACCATCGGTTCGCCCCCGCCGGGCAACAGGCCGTAGCCCCAGCGCGCCCGGGACGACAGGAAAAACCCCGCCCCGGACATCGACTCGACGCCGCCGCACAACGCAATATCTGCCTCGCCCGCCCGGATGAAGGCCGCCGCCGTCATCAGGCTCATCATGCCGGAAGAACATACCATGTCGACGGCGAACCCGTCCACGGCGTCCGGAATGCCGGCCTGCGCGGCCGCCTGGCGCGGAATGAGTTGCCCGTGCCCGGCCCGCAGCACGTTGCCGAATGCATAGAAATCCAGCGCCTCCCCGGGGACCTGCGCCCGCTCGAGCGCAGCCCGCATCGCATGCGCGGCCAGATCGGCCGGAGAAAGATCTTTCAGCGCCCCCCCGAAACGTCCGATGGGCGTCCGGGCGGCGGAAACGACATACACGTCACGCATACTTCGTCACTGTACGCTTGTAGTGTCCTCATCCACGGAAGGCAACGTCAGGCCCAGGTTTATTTCCGCATCGGGCAGGGCCTGCTGTAATCCTTCGACGCCCTCGGGCGTCACGTCGGTTTCCCACAGATAGAGCGAACGCAGCGAAGGCAGCGCGCTCAGGTGCTGCAAGCCGCTGTCGCTGACGCTGGTGTCGTAGAGATTCAGATATTCAAGATATTGCAGCTCCGACAGATGGGCGAGCGCCTCGTCCGAGACGGAGGTGCTTTCCAGGCGCAGGCGGGTCAGGTGAGGCAAGGCGGCCAGGACCGCCAGCGCGGAATCCGCGACCTCCGTACGCCCCAGATGCAGCCAGGCCACCTGGGGAGCGATAAGGCGCAGGGCCGCGGTCTGCTCGGCGTTCAGGCAGTCGCTCGCCGAAGTGCACCGAACCTGCAGAAAAGGCTCGTTTTCCCCGAGGGAGATTACCGCCAGACGGGTGGCCCGCGCCGCCTGAATAGCGGTCGAATCCGCAGGAGCTACCTCCAAAGCGAATATCCCCGTCCTGTGTTCGGGCAGATCGAGCCCGGCGAAAATTTGCTCCACAAGAGGAGACGGCGCAGCCTCGGAAACCTTCTGATCGAACGAGGCGCCCTCGTCGATCCACCACCGGATCAGCGTCGCCTCGGGCGCGGTGAGCGGAGCCTTGCCTTCGGGCGGCATATGATCCGCATGATCGGGAGGAAGCAGAATCCGCCGCATGATTTCGCTTTCGGAGGCGACCCCTGCGACAACTACGGGCCCGTCTTCTCCCCCTACCTCGATGCCTTCCGGGGTATCCAGGGCGAGTCCGCCCCGCGGCTGATCCGCATTATGACAACTGATGCACCGGCTATCCAGAATGGGCTGGACAAGATCGGAATAGATCTCCGCGTCCGCCGTAGCGGCCATGCGGGCGGCCCAGTCCTGCGCGGGCAAGCCCAGACCCAGCGCGCTTCTGAATACCTGGGGCATGTAGCGCGTCAGGTACCCCGGGCCGCGGGTCAGCGTACTGCCCAGGTGCCCGCCGATCAGCAGGAAACTGCACAGAACAACCAGCACGCCGGCGTACACACGGTAGAGAATCGATCCGGGCGAGCCGTCCAGCAGGCGGACCCCGTAGGCTATAAAGGAAAGGAGCGCGATCCCGATCCCCAGCCGCTTGTGCAGGGAAAGCGTGTCCGCTTCGTAGCCGGGAGCCATTTCGAGAAAAAGCCCGGCAAGCACCGCCGCGACGGCCCCCGCGGCGCCCGCCAGCAGGAGCAGTTTGATCGTAGAAGAAAGATGCTCGAACCGGGGTTTGCGGGCCAGCACTTCCAGCAGGATGGCCAACAGAAGCAGTCCGATGGGAAAATGCACGACCATCGAATGAAAGCGCCCGATAAACAGGGCCGCATTCGGCGGGTCGGCGGGGTTGATAAAGATCAGAAAGAGTATGGCGATCGCAATGATCCCGAACGGGGCGATCTTCCAGTACGTAGACTTTTTCATCAGACGCTGCAATCGGCGTTGATCATGTCAGAATATCCCGGACGACATGGCCATGCACGTCCGTCAGACGATAGCGCCGGCCCTGGTGCCGGAAGGTGAACCGTTCGTGGTCAATGCCCAGCAAGTGCAGCAGGGTCGCCTGGAAATCGTGTACATGCACCGGATCACGTGCGATATTGTACCCGAAATCGTCGGTCTGGCCGAACGAAAAGCCCTTCTTGACGCCGCCCCCGGCCATCCAGATGGTAAAGCACCGCGGATGGTGGTCACGCCCGTAATTGTCCGCCGTGAGTTTGCCCTGGGAGTAGTTGGTGCGTCCGAACTCGCCGCCCCAGATGATCAGGGTGTCGTCGAGCAGGCCGCGCTGCTTGAGGTCCAGCACCAGGGCTGCCGAGGGTTGATCCGTGTCTTTCGCCAGCACGCTGATTTCGCGGGGAAGATTGGCATGCTGGTCCCACCCCTGGTGGTAGAGCTGGATAAAGCGCACGTCGCGCTCGGCCAGGCGGCGCGCCAGCAGGCAGTTGGCTGCAAACGTTCCGGGGATGCGGGCCGCTTCGCCGTAGAGATCGAACACATGATCGGGCTCTCCGGAGACGTCCATCGTGACGGGGACCGAGGTCTGCATCCGGTAGGCCATCTCGTACTGGGCGATCCGCGAGTTGATTTCCGGGTCCATCACGCGTTCGTGCTGGCGCTGGTGCAATTCGCGCAGATAGTCGAGCATGCGGCGCCGGGAGGTATGCTTCAATCCGGGAGGATTGTTCAGGTACAACACCGGGTCCTTGCCCGACCGGAACTGCACGCCCTGATGCAGCGAAGGCAGAAAACCGTTCCCCCAGAGACGGGAATACAGGGGCTGGTCGAAGTCGTTGCTGCGCGAAAGCAGCACGCAGAAAGTAGGCAGATTGTCGTTTTCGGACCCGAGACCGTAGCTCAGCCAGGAGCCGATGGACGGGCGGCCTGTCTGCTGGGACCCCGTCTGGAAAAACGTGATGGCGGGGTCGTGGTTGATGGCCTCCGTATACATCGAGTTGATGAAACAAAGCTCGTCGACGATCTGCGCGGTGTACGGCAGCAGCTCGCTGATCATGCGGCCGCTTTTGCCATGGGAAGAAAAACTGAAGTGCGAGCCTGCCAGGGGGAACGATTTCTGATGGGCCGTCATGCCGGTAAGGCGCTGCCCCTTGCGCACCGACTCGGGAAGCTGCTCGCCATTCATCCGCGCCAATGTCGGCTTGTAATCGAACAAGTCGAGATGGGAAGGGCCTCCGCTCTGAAACAGGTAGATGACCCGCCGGACCCTGGGCGTGAAGTGGGGTTTGGCCAGAATGCCGCCCAGGGGATCATCCGGAGCGGGGCCCGCCAGTGCGGACCAGGGGTTCAGCATGGTCGCCAGCGCGGCCGAGCCGATGCCCAGGCTCGTGCGGGACAGAAAATGCCGCCGCGTGCAGTTGTATTTCAGGTCGCAAAGTTCATCCATGGCAACAGGGGGTTACGGCCCGGGATAGACCATTAACGTTTGATTACGGCCTCGTCGAAATTCATCATGGTGTTGGCGACTACCGTCAGGGCGGCCAGTTGCGCCGGGTCGAAGCGTTCGTCGCGGGGATATTCGCCGACGCTCAGCAGATCGAGCGCGCTCCCGCGATCCGCTTCAAAAGCGCTCAACTCCTCTTCATACAGCCCGGCGAGCAACTCCACCTCCTCGTCGTCGGGCAGGCGACTGGTAAGAAGGCGGTAGCCCAGGGCAATCTGCGCCCGCGCGCCGCCCTGCTCTTCGCGCAGCAGCCGTTCGGCCAGGAGGCGGGAGGCCTCGACATACTGGGGATCGTTCAGCAGCACCAGCGCCTGCAAGGGGGTGCTCGTGCTTTGCCGGCGGACGGTGCAGATATTGCGCTCCGACGTGTCGAAACTCATCATCGACGGTGGGGGCGTGGTGCGCTTCCAGATCGTGTACATGCTGCGCCGGTACAAATCATCTCCCTGATCCTGCTTGTATTCCGTCGCATTGCGCGTGGCCAACTCTTTCCACAACCCCTCCGGCTGGTAGGGTTTGACGGGAGGCCCTCCGATGTCGTCCACGAGCAGGCCGCTTGCCGCCAGGGCATGATCCCGTATCATCTCGGCGGGCATTCGGTAGCTGGGGCCTCGCGCCAGCAGCGTATTGTCCGGGTCCTTTTCGAGAAGATCCGGACCGGCTATGGAACTCTGACGGTACGCAGCGGAGGTGACGATCAGTTTTTGCAGGGCCTTGACGTCCCAGTCCATGTCCACGAACATGGTGGCGAGCCAGTCGAGCAGTTCGGGATGGATGGGCAGCGCGCCCTGGCTGCCGAAATCATCGGGAGTAGACACCAGGCCGTTCCCGAAATACATCTGCCAGTACCGGTTCACGGTCACCCGCGCGAACAGAGGATGATCCGGATCGGTCAGCCACTCGGCAAGGCCCCTTCGGTTTGGAGGAAGATCTTCCGCAAACGCCATGATGGAGACCGGCGTGGCGCGCTCCACGCGCTGCGTAGGCGCGTCGTACTGCCCGCGGTTCAGGATGTAAGTGGGGCGCGGTTCAGACATATCCCGCATCACCATGACTTCGGGCAGCAGAGACACGATCTCGTTTTCTTCCCCCCGCACCCTGGTCAATACGGCGAAATCCTCCGCATACTCCGGCGCTGCGGTGGTGACATAATAATCGCGGAGGGCCGCGCGCCGGTCGTCGGGATGGGTTGCCGCAGGCGTATCTGCAATGCCGCCCGGCAGGTCCATCGAGCCGTTCACCGCCGCCACCTCCAGGGCCGTCAGACGCCGGTCGTAGACGCGGAATTCATCGACCGCCACGCTGTCGAGCCGGGGCGCGGCAGGCCCCAGATAGCCTATGCGCAAGTTGCCTGCCGAAACCGGATCGGTCGGCTCCCCGGTGGTGGGATCGATGGTGAAAAGAGTGCTTTGCTTCAGGTTGTCCACCTCGACTTCGGAAGCCATACGCTCACCATTCAGGTATAGCGCAAGGCCTCGCGCGCGGCTGGACCCGTCGTACGTCATCACGATGTGGTTCCACTTGTCCGCGGGAACCGCCTCGAGGGATCGGATCCGGATGGAATTGTCCGGGGCTACGCGGTTGACGCTGGCCGAAATCGTGCCGTCTTCCTCCAGCACGCAGAGATAGCCCTGGCGTCCGTTAAAGAGCCCCGCCGTCTTGGTAAAGAGCGGTCCCGACACGTTTTCCCCGAGGATCCTGAACCACAGGCTGACGCTGAAGGGATCGTTGCGCTCGAAGTAGTAGCGGTTCGGCCCCATGTCAAGGAAGCCGTCGCCTTGCAGCACCAGCGCCGAATCGAAGCGGCCCGGCTCGGATACGGGCAGTTTGTCTATATCCCCCCAAAAATAGCCGCGGCTATCCGGATCGAACCGGTTTTCCAGATGGAAAGTCTCGTCTCCGTTGTCGTTTACTTCTTTCTCGAAACCATCGAGCGGGTAGTAGCCCACGAGTCCCTGGGGCGTGACCTGCCGCTGACCGGACTCGAATTCGGCCAGCCAGCGCTCGAAGCCCTCATCGAAAGCCGGATTATCTATGGCTGTTTTTTCTTCATAGGCCGCGATCTCGGCGCGCAGCGGGGCGAGCTTTTCCTGCGCCTCTTCGTCCTCGAGAATCACGGTAGGACTCGCCACGCCGGAATACGGAGAGGCGCCGGATTCGTTTACGCTGTTGAAAAAGTCGAATAACTGGTAATACTCCCGTTGGCTGATGGGATCGAATTTGTGGTCGTGGCACCGTGCGCATTCCATGGTCATTCCCAGGAACGCCGTGCCGAACGTGTTGGTGCGGTCGGCCACGTATTCGACGCGATACTCTTCGAGGACGATGCCGCCTTCCTGACTCTGTAGGTGGTTACGGTTGAAACCGGTGGCAAGACGCTGCTCGACGGTCGGATCCGGCAACAGATCTCCTGCAAGTTGCCACGTCACGAAATCGTCGAACGCCAGATTCTTGTTGAAGGCCTCGATCACCCAGTCCCGCCAGGGCCACATACTCCGCAAGCCGTCGTCCTGAAAACCGTGACTGTCGGCATAACGGGCCACATCCAGCCATTCGGTGGCCATGCGTTCGCCATAGGCCGGGGAAGCCAGCAGGCGGTCCACTACTTTTTCATAGGCGTTCTCGCCGGGGTCGGCCAGAAAAGCATTGATATCGTCGATGGCGGGAGGCAGCCCGGTCAGATCGAAGGTCACACGACGAATCAGGGTTTCCTTCGCAGCTTCCGCCGAGCGGCGCAACCCCTCCCGCTCCAGGCGATCGAGAATAAAGTAATCGATGCCGTTGCGGGCCCAGGACGGGTCGTCGATCTCGGGCAGTTCCGGCTTGACGGGCGGGATGAACGACCAGTGCGGTTTGTATTCGGCGCCTTGTTCGATCCATTTGAAGATCATGGCGGCTTCTTCCGGCGTGACATGCAGGTTGGACTCCGCCGGCGGCATCCTGTAGTCCGGATCGTCGGAACTCAGGCGATGAAAAACCTCGCTCTTTTTCAGACTGCCGGGCACCAGGGCGAATTTGCGGCGGCTTTCGCCGAGACGCGCAAAAGCGCCGCTTTCGGTGTCGAGCCGGAAATTGGCCGTACGGGCGTTGTCGTCGGGTCCGTGACAGGGGAAACACCGATCAGACAGGATGGGCTTGACGTGGAAATTGAAATCGACCCGCTCCGGCAGTTGATCCTCGCTCTCGGCAATCTCGGCGGGCATATCCAGCCCGCACCCTGCCACATAGAAGCAACTCAGAAGCAGGGCAACCCGAACAGGCATGGACATGGCAAGCCGAAGAAACATGGACATGCGGCAGAGCGAGTGTTTACCGTTTTGCATTCAAATAATATAGGAAATGCGAACGTTCCATGAAGCGTATTCGACAGGTTTCGACCGCCGCGCACATCCTCAGGGCCTGTTACCACTATGCAGCAATGCTCTGTTCCGTCAGGCACGGCGTCAATCAAGGCGCGAGGAGTGAAGTTTGGTGGTTCCAAATGAGCGACGAGTAACGAAGAGTGACGCCGTGACCGGCGGAACCCGAAGGGCGGGGCCTATTTTCCCGCCATGCGGCGTTGCCGCTCGCTTATGTGGCTGGGCCACACTGCGCTCGCGGCGTCTGGCCTGACAGGAAAATAGGCCCCGCAGAGCGCTGCTGCATAGTGGTAACAGGCCCTAATCCGGATCGCCGTGCGCGCTGTCGCGAGGCGGATCGTCCAGGACCGCATCGCCCACGGCCGTCTGGCGCGCCGTGCTCCGGGCGGCGGCAAACCGTTTGACCAGTTCATCGGCCATCACGCCCAGCAGGATTACCGCCCCGATAATCGCGAACTCCAGCTGGGTCGGGATGCCGAGAATGTTTATGGCGTTGTAGAGCACCCGGAGGACCGCCGCCCCGATTACCACGCCCAGAATGGAGCCCTCCCCTCCACGCAGGCTGCATCCGCCCAGCACCGCCGCAGCAATGGCATACAGTTCATAAAAGTTGCCATGAACAGCCGGTTGCACCGAGTTGACGTCCAGCGCGAAAAGCACCCCTCCGATGCCAGCCGTCCCGGCGCCGAAAACATAGGCCAGGATCACCATGCGATCCGTATTGATCCCGCTGAAACGCGCGGCTTCTTCGTTGTGCCCCAGCGCCAGCATGTATCGCCCCCACACGGTGTAGTTGAGAAACAGGCCCGCCAGCACCGCCAGCACGATCAGCACCAGAAAAGGCATCGGCAAACCGAACGTGTCGGTCAATGGAAGGCGGCCAATGGCAAGCTGACGCAATCCTTCGAACTCGCCGCCAAACCCCTGGGTCTGGTCGCCGCTGATCCAGCGGGCAATCCCGCGATAAAACAGCAGGCCGCACAACGTCACCACAAAGGGTTGAAGGTTCATCCTGGTCACCAGGACGCCGTGCAACAGGCCCAAACCCAGCGAAATCAGCAGCACCGCAGTCAGGGCCAGAGGAACGGACCACCCCTGCGCCACCAGGAACATGGGAAGCAACACGCCGACCAGACCCACTACCGACCCGACCGACAGGTCAATGCCGCCCGTGATGATGACAAAGGCCGCCCCTATGCTGATAATGCCGAACAGGCCCGTCCAGCGCAGGGTGTTTTGCAGGTTATAGGCCGTGAGAAAGTTGGGTTCGAGCAGCGCCGTGAAGAGGAACACGGCAATGAGAAGCCCGCTGATGCCGAGGATATGTTTCATACGGGGCGCAGGACGAATTTCGAACGATAAAAACCGGATACTATTTGATGACACGCACGATGGATCACTCTTTGGTCAACGCATCGTCGCCGCCCGTGGCCAGATGCATGACGGCTGCCTCGCTCATCGCGTTCCGGTCCAGTTCACCTGTGATACGGCCTTCATGCATGACCAGAACGCGGTCGGACATCCTGAGGATCTCTTCCAGCTCGCTACTGACAAAAAGAATGGCGATTCCTTCGCCTGCCAGCGCTTCCATCATCTGATATATTTCCTGTTTGGCGCCGATATCGATGCCGCGCGTAGGTTCATCCAGCAGCAACACCCGTGGCCGGAGCGAGAGCCACTTGCCCAACACCGCTTTTTGCTGGTTGCCCCCTGAAAGCAACCCTGCCCGCCTGGTATCGGTTGGGGTTTTTATCGCAAGCGCCTCGATCATCCGACGGGAATCTTCCACTTCCCGGCGCCGATTGAGCCATCCTCCGACCCGCTGGTGACGCCGGAGTCCGGCCAGTGTCAGGTTATGCCGGAGCGCCAGCTCAAGCACAAGACCCTGTTGTTTCCGATCTTCGGGGACCAGCGCCAGCCCGGCTGCAATGGCGTCGCTCACGCGCTGAAAAGCGACTTCTTTTCCAGCTGCCTCGATGCGTCCCCCCAACGCCCGGTCGATCCCGAACAAAACCCGGAGAAGCTCGGTGCGGCCTGCCCCGACGAGACCGGCCAACCCGACGATTTCGCCTGCCCGGAGGTTGAACGTCAAGGGACAGCCGGGCCAGGCCGGGGTTACGAGGTCGTCCGCCTTCAGCGCCGTCGATCCGATGGGATGCGTCGTCCGGGCATAAAACCGGGAAACATCCCGGCCGACCATCTTCCGGACCATCGTCTCATGCGTAATCTCTTCGCGGGCCAGTTCACCGGCGTTTTCTCCGTCGCGCAATACCAGTACCCTGTCCGACATCGCCTCCACTTCCTGAAGGCGATGGGACACATAAATAATGCTTACGCCTTTGGATCGAAGATCGTCGATGACCTCGAAGAGCACGCCCGCCTCGCTCACCGACAAGCTGGAAGTCGGTTCATCCATGATCAGGATCCGCGCATCGGCCGAGAGGGCTTTGGCAATCTCAACCAATTGCCGGCGCCCTATGGAGAGATGCTGTACCCGCATCTTCGGGGAGATGGCCAACCCGACACGCGCCAGCACATGCTCGGAGGCCTCGAAAATCCGGCGCTGGTCCATCCATCCGAGGCGCCCGGGCTCGCGTCCCAGAAAAATGTTGGCTCCCACGCTGAGGTTGTCCGCCAAGTTGAGTTCCTGGTGGATCAGGGCGATCCCGAGCTCGGCGGCACGGCTGCTGGTGGAAATAGCGACCTGGCGGCCTTCCAGCGCGATCCGGCCCGCATGAGGCTGCTGGATGCCGGCCAGAATCTTCATCAACGTGCTCTTGCCCGCCCCATTCTCGCCGACGACCGAAAGGACTTCACCCCGATGGAGATGCATATCCACGGCTCGCAGCGCGACAACGCCGGGAAAATATCTGGTTATGCCCTGCGCGGACAAAAGAGGGGCGGCGGCGCCCATATTGATCCTTGATCAGTTCGCTTCCTCGCCCAGAAGCCGCTTGGTCTCGGCCCGGAAACCATCCACATTCTCCGCGGTGATTTCGCGGGCCGGAATGTGGATGATCTGGCTCTCGGGCAATACCGAACGGTCGCCGCGAGCCAGTGCGGCCAGCACCCGCACCGACTCATAGCCGTAGCGGTACGGGTTCTGCACGATCGTTCCGGCGATCTCGCCGTCCTTGATGGCTTGCAGGGTGATATCGTCCTCATCGAAGCCGACAATGGCAACCTGATCGAGCTTGCCGGCCTCGCGCACGGCCTCCAGTATCTGCGGCGGGTTGTACACAAACAGACCTGCCATGCCGTCGATATCCGGGTAGCGGGCGAGGGCCTCCTCGACCTGGGACTTGGCGCGCGCGAAATCAAACCCGTCGACACGGGTGTCGAGTATCGTGAAGGTATCGCCTTCGATCACCTCGTCCACCGGATCCCGGCGCGTGGGGTCATGCGAGCGATCGAGCAATTCGTCAATGACGCCCTGCCGTCGCAAATCGGAGTTGAGTTGGCCCAACAGGCCTATGAAGAGCACCACTTCGCCTCCTTCCGGCATGGCCTTTTTAAGCAATCGTCCGCACATGCGTCCGGCATCGTAGTTGTCCATGCCTATGTAGACAAGGCGGTCGCTTTCGGGCGCATCCGAGTCGTGCGTGATCAAATGCGTGTTGGCGGCGATTTCGGCCAGCAGACCGGCCTGATTTTGGGGATCACTGGGTGTAATAGCGATGCCGTCGACCTGGCGCGCCAGGAGATCCTGCACCATGCGCTTTTGCCCGGCTACGCCGTCGGGGGGCATCATCACGGCGACATCCACCTCGAATTCCTCCGCCGCATCGCGTGCGCCTCGCTCGGCAAAGACCCAAAACGAAGCGATGCCGTTGGTAACGAAGCCCACGGTGGGGCGCTCGGCGCCGCGGTCTCTGCCCTGGCCGCACCCCTGCATCACGAGCATACCCGCTACGAGGACAACCAGTGCGTTCCCGTACTTGAAAAGGTTCATGGTTCGTGTGGAAAGGTTTGGTCCGGTGAAAGCTCTATATGCGCATCGCGCCTGGTGATTCGAAGACAGCTGCGCGATGGGGTCCGAAAATGCCCGCTATATTCCAAAGGATCGCCCCCCGTTGATGGTGAGAAACTGCCCGGTGACAAAGGAGGCTTCATCGCTGGCGTAATACACTACGGCGCCGGCCACGTCCTCCGGAACGCCCCACCTGCCCATCGGGATCGTCTTGAAGTAGGTATCCTTCATTTTCTGCGGATCCTTGGCGTGGCGCTCGACGGGAATCCAGCCGGGGGAAATCATGTTGACCGTAATGCCATACGGGGCCAGTTCGCTGGCAAGGCTGCGCGAGAACCCCACTTGTCCTCCTTTGGCCGCCACATAGGCTGTGAACGGCGCCACCCCAAGCGAATACACCTCGCTGATGATGTTTATAATGCGGCCCCAGCGCTGGCGCTTCATGTGTGGCAGGCAAGCCCGGCTGAGCAGGTACGGACTCTTGATGAAAAAATCGAGCATCTCCTGGTATAATTCCCAGTCGTAGGCCTCGATAGGCTTTTGGGGTTGATCGGGCGTAGCATTAGGTACGAGTATGTCAATGGGTCCAAGATCGGCTTCAACCTGCCGGACTAACCCCTGCACATGTTCCTCGTCCGTGATATCGGCCCGTACGAGCACGCCGGTACCGCCGGCGGCTTTAAACGCGTCAAAGGTCGCCTCGGCGCGGGATTCGTTGTGATAATAGTTGAACGCCACGCGAGCCCCGGCCTGACCCAGCGCAAAGGCAATCTTCTTGCCCAACCCTGTCGAACTGCCGGAAACCAGGGCTACCCGGTTTGTAAGTGAAAACGCCATTATCCGTTCGGGACAGCCAGCCTGGTCCGGTTAAAGCCACGCGGCATGTACAAGGATACTCTGATCAAAACCACTTCGCTCAGCACTGCGGACTTAATCAGAGTATCCTTAAAAAAAAACTCCTCACTCCAGCACCGCGTCAATCACATGACCATGCACATCGGTCAGGCGGATGTCACGGCCGCTGAACCGGTACGTGAGCCGCTCGTGGTCCATGCCCAACAGGTGCAACATCGTCGCGTGCAAATCGTGGATCGTGGTAGGCTTGTCCACTACACGGTATCCATATTCGTCCGTGCTACCGTACACCACACCCTTTTTAACGCCTCCTCCCGCAAGCCAGATACTGAACGCCGACGGATTGTGGTCCCGCCCGTTCGTACCCTGCGCGAACGGTGTCCGACCGAATTCGCCGGCCCAGACCACGAGGGTTTCCTCCAGCAAACCGCGTGCCTTCAGATCCTTCAGAAGCCCTGCAATAGGTTGATCCACCGCATGAGCGTTGTGTTCGTGCCCCTCTTTCAGGTTGGCATGCTGATCCCACCGATCAGATTCGCAGCGAGGGCACGTCAATTCGATAAACCGCACGCCCCGCTCAACGAGACGCCGCGCCAACAGACACTGCGCAGCGTAGCTCCGCGTATGCGGATCGTCGGACTCCATCCCGTAGAGTCTTTTTGTGGCCCGTGTTTCGCCTGAGAGGTCCGTAAGTTCGGGCACCGAGGCCTGCATCCGGAAGGCCAGTTCGTAGTTCGTGATCGCCGACTCGACCTGGTCGGCTTGCCCGATACGACCCAAAAGCCGCTCGTCGGTCTGGCTCATCAGTTTCAGCTTCTGACGCTGCAACTCCGACGTGGCTTCGAGAGGAACGATGTTGGCGAGCGGAACGTCGCCGGCCTTGAAAATCGACCCCTGATACGAAGCCGGAAGAAAACCGCTGTTGAAGTTGTCGAGCCCGCCCGGCGGAATCAGCCCCCCGTCCAGTACCACGTAGCCGGGCAGGTCCTGGTTTTCACTGCCGAGTCCATAGGTAACCCAGGAGCCCATCGACGGACGGCCCTGAAGTCCGATACCGGTGTGCAGAAAGAAATTGGCATTCGTGTGCTCCGGAAAGTCGGCCACCATGGACCGAATCACTGCCAGATCGTCGGCGCAACTTCCGACGTGAGGAAAAAGCTCACTAACAGGAAGGCCGCTCTCGCCATAGCGTTTGAATTCCCAGGGGCTTTTAAAGATGGTGCCTATATCGTTAAACTGCGTGGCGTCCACCTTGAACTTGTCGTGTGGATTCTGGCCGTGTTCGCGATCCAGACGCGGTTTGGGATCGAAACTGTCGACCTGGGAAACCCCGCCGTCCATGTAAAGAAAGATCACGCTCCGCACCTTGGGGACATGATGCGGGACCTGTGGTGCGAACGGATTGGCGTCAGGCAACTGCCGCTCGTTGGTAAGCGCCCGGCCGAATGCGGGGGTACCCATCAGACCCATCAGGGCGACCGACCCAAAGCCATTGCGGCACAGGGTCAACATCTCGCGCCGGGTCATTGGACAAG
Source organism: Bacteroidetes bacterium SB0662_bin_6 (assembly GCA_009839485.1). NCBI lineage: Bacteria > Pseudomonadati > Bacteroidota > Bacteroidetes bacterium SB0662_bin_6. The sequence continues at coordinate 9,127 of VXPQ01000030.1, read as the reverse complement.
TAAGACTATGTGACTTGCTCATGAGACCAGGTAGATGAATTCTTTAAGGTTCAGTACTACGTGGCAATAGGCAGCCCAGGATCTCAAATCGTCGAAAGCCTCTTCCTCTGAGAGTCCATAGCCATTGGCTTGTTGACGGATAAATGCAATCGCGTTGTCCCGCTCCTCTTCGGTGGGAAGCCGGGACAAAGCCGTCAGGTAAATATGGTCTATCTTTTCATCAACGTCAAGGCCGTGCAGGGCCACAAGGTTGCCGGCCCAAACGGCGGACTGCTGAACCACCAGGGAATCGTTGAGCATCGTCAGCGACTGGGCTGGCACGTTGGTGGTGTTGCGCTTGCCGAAGGTGGAAAAAGGAATGGGCATATCAAAGGCGAGCATCATCGGTGACAGAAAGTTTCGCCGCATGGCAATATAGATGCTGCGTCGCCCTGCGCCGTCGAGCGGACCCGATGCCGCTGGACGACCGCGCCCTTCCATAAACTCCGTCAGATGAATGGGCACCGGCTCGCCGTACATCGTCGTATCGAGGCGGCCTGAGACCGCCAGGATTCCATCGCGGATGGCTTCCGCTTCGAGCCGGCGTACGGGATAGTAGTGCCAGAGCAGGTTTTCCGGATCGATCTCGGCGGCTTGCGCATCCGCCTGTGTCGATTGACGAAACGTATGGGAGCGAACCATCTCACGAATCATGGACTTGACCGACCATCCCTGCTCGACAAAGCGAAGCGCCAGGTAGTCCAGCAAGGCCGGATGTGTCGGCAACTTGCCCTGCGCGCCGAAGTTGTCCACCGTCTCGACAAGACCGCGTCCGAAAACGTGATGCCAAAGACGATTCACCATCACGCGGGCCGTCAGGGGATTTTCAGGATTGGTGATGGCCCGGGCCAGTTCCAGCCGCCCACTCGCTGTGGTAGTGAAGGGGGCGCCATCGGGATCCAGTGCAGTCAGGAAGCGGTGCGGGACGGGGTCACCTGCAAGCACCCGGTAGCTTCCCCGTTCAAAGACGGGGCTGTGGACGGCATCGCCATCCGTCACCCCTGTAAAGCGATCTACCTCGTCAAGGCGGGTCTGCACCTCCTCGATTTGCGCGATCAGGGAGGCTACGGGATCCAGGGAGGCGCCAAGGAGACCCTGCCGCAGGGAAGCGTTGAGGAGAGCGATCTGAGCGGCTTCGGCCTGCCCGGAAGCCCATGCGCGGACGGCCTGTTGGACCGCATCAGGGGACGCTCCACTTGATGAGGAATAATGTAAGGCCATATCGGGCAATTCCCCGGTATACGCCACGGCGTAGGCGACTTCGATATACGTAGAATCGTCCCCGACAAGATGATGATTCTCGCTGACGTGCCGGCCTTTTTCATAGATACCCGCCAACACCTCCACATAGGCTTTCCGGCCGCGCCACATATTCACGTCGAAATGGTGCAGTCTCAGATCCGAATCCTTCACTACCTGCTCGAGTCCACCGTAAATGGGGGCCTGAATGAGCTGGAAATTGTCGATAATGATGCGGAGGGTTGATTGGTGTCCCGCCGCCATGACGGCAATGGTATCGTGCTCGATGACAAACGTAGGCGACCGGAGCGCGCCCGGGATCCCCCTTGTCCATCGCTGACTCGACGCCACGCCGAAAGCCAGACTGTCCAGCGTCATCTCCCTGCGATCCAGGATCGGTTCGCCCATCACCGGATCCCTCCCGAAAGCCGGTTCGTGCGTAAACCACCCATCGAAACTACCATAGCGGAAATCTCCAAGAACACGGAAAGAAGAGGTTTCATCCCCCTGCGAAACCGGTTCGGACGGCTCGTCTGCACGATCCTCTTCCTGGGGAAAACGCAGCGCGGCCTGCTGCACCGGCGCCTCCGCCAGCTCTCCCAGCCACCCGTCGGCAAGACGCTGGCGCATTTCGGTTTTGAGGGCCTTGATCGAGTCCAGTCGCGCCGTTAAGTCGGTAGTAAGCAACGACGTCGGGGCAAAACGCATGCTCTCGAAAATGCCGTAGAGCGAGTAATAATCGGTCGTTGGAATGGGATCAAACTTGTGATCGTGACAGCGGGCGCAGGCCACAGTCAACCCTTGAAACGTTTTGGTCGTGACGTCAATGATGTTGTCGATTCGATCGGCCTCATCCTGACGCACATCTACCGGGCTGTGCGTGGCGTCGCCCAGCGCATAAAAAGCCGTTCCAAGCACCGACTCGTCAAATCCCCGCTCGGGATGCCTGCGGGGCGTCTCCAGCATGTCCCCTGCCAGGTGCTCTGCTACAAACCGGTCATACGGTACATCGGCGTTGAAGGCGCGAATAAGGTAGTCCCGATAGCGCCAGCTCCCCTGAACCGTGTAGTCGAACTCGTGGCCTCTGGCATCCGCATAGCGGGTGAGATCCATCCAGTGCCGCGCCCAGCGTTCTCCAAAACGGGGAGAATCCAGAAAGCGGTCAACCAGCCTTTCATAGGCATCGGGAGACTCGTCCGCAACAAAAGCCCGCACCTCCTCCGGCGATGGAGGCAGCCCGGTCAGCACATAGGACAGGCGGCGAATGAGCCCCTCCCTGGATGCAGGCGGCGCCGGCTTCAGTCCTGCACCCGAAAGCCGGGCGCCGATAAAACGGTCGATGGCGCCCGTGGCCGGCCAGCCGGCAGGGACCTCCGGTACGCCGGGTTTTGCAGGGGGAATGAGTGACCAGTGCTCCTTGTACTCAGCACCCTGCTTGATCCATCGCTCGAGTAGCGCGATCTCGCGAGGACTGAGCGTCTTTTTGGCCTCCTTCGCGGGCATGCGCACCTCGGGATCTTCCGCAGTGATGCGCTGCACCAGGAGGCTTCGGCGGGTATTCCCGGGTACGATGGCGCGCCCACCCCCTTCCAGCCGGGCCGTGGCGTGTTCGCGGAGATCCAGCCGCAGATCCGCCTCCCGGGTGCTCACGTCAGGACCGTGGCACACATAACAATTGTTGGAAAGGATAGGCCGGATGTGGTAGTTGAAATCCACTTCATCGGGAAGGTCCACATCAGCATCCGATGTTGGGGAAGTAATCAGGAAAATCAGCGCCAACGCGCCGAGCGCGCCAAGCCCGATCAGGACGCGGCCTCGTAAAAACCCGGGACGTGAACCCAAAAGATGCATGGTGCAATGTGGGTGTGCCGCTGTATGTTTACAAACTGGCCGTCTCTTCCACTTCAAACGTGATAGCCTGACCGGCCTCGACATGCCGGGGCTCTTCAAAGTCTATCTGTCCATAACCGTTCAGGATAAAGCGGTCCAATGTCAGGTCGCCGTTAAGCGCGCTTAGCGTCAGCGATTTCCGGTTGTCCTGATTGGTTATGGTCGCGCTCCCGTACTGGTACCCGTTAGACCAGAAATATTTCCCTTCTTCCGGGTTAAAGGCCATGCTGTTGTCGACGGCGGAATAGCGAAATCCGGTATAGGCCAGTATGCCTGCCCAGGCAGCCATGGCCCGCGCATAGCGATGGCCATATTCCCCTTCATTAAACGGGTTTCTTTTATGGCCGTCATAGCGATCCCGGATGGCCTGGAAGACCTTTAAGCCTGCATCCACCTGGCCTTCATAGATCATGTGGGCGGCAGTGCTGTATTCAAAGCCGGTCATGATCTCCGTGTAGTACGGAAAAGGAAAATCCAGCAGATCGCCGCGAGGATAGCTGGCCATGAGAAGTCCTGCCTCGTCGCCCAGCCCAAAACTCCGGAACGTGTTGAAATGCTCGTTGAAGTTATCGATCCAATTATACTTCATGATACTTCTCAACGTGGTCTGCACGTTATCCGGATCCAGCACATAGCCCAGGCCCGCGGTATGCGCCAGGTATTGACCCACCAGCTGGTCGACCAGGCACCCCTTGCCCAACTGGGCCACCTTGCTGGTGCCCTCCGGAATATGATGCTCATAGTATTCGCCATTAAAAATATTGGCGTCAATCCACGCGCGGCCCCGTTCATACAGGTCCCTGCATTCCTCGGCAAAGGCGATATCTCCCACGTGCCTCGCCATTTCTTCCGAGGCTCTGAGCGCCCCCAGATACCAGGCCGCCATCTGCGGATTGGGACCCTGGTAATTGATGTCCATGGTGTTGTGCTGGCTGCCCTCCATGACGCCATCCTTGTCCTGATCCCAGATGCCCGTCCAGGCAAAACTCATGGCCTTTTTGATGTTAGGCCACATCTCGATAAGTTTTTCATCATCTCCCGACAACTGCCACTCGCGATACATCTTGATCAGCGTGCCCATCTGGCCGTCGGCCGCCCAACGCTGGAAGCTTTTCGCGCGCATATCAAGCGGCAGGCCCACCCGATGGCTCATGCCGCCATCCTCGTTGGTGGCATGCATAAACTCCACCTCCCGGAACTTGGTGGCGAGGTCTCCAAAAACAAAAGGAACGGTTGACTCATAATTCCACACGTGAAAACAAGTGCCGAAGCCCCATCCCGAACTTTTTGAAGCGCCTATTTTGGTTCCATTGATGCTGCCTGTGCCCTCAAATCCAAAGGGGAAGCCATCGGCTGTTCGAAAGACTGTTTGGCTGCGCAGATTGTTGAGGTTAAACAAACCGGCTTCCTTAAGCACTTCGGGCACATCGCTTTCCGTCAGGGTCCCCACAAAACGCACCGTCTCCCTTTCAAGCCCTGCCAGCTCAGCCGCTGTCTGCTCCGCTACATCCCAGGCATCCTGATAAAGCGTCGTGTAATAATTGCCGACGATTTCCGTGCCCCCGAAAGCTCCCGCATGGTGCACTCCATGATCCCAGGCTCTACGATTGGGAAAATGCCAGGTTAGCATAAACGTGATGACCTTGCTCTCGTTGGGCTCCAGACCCACTTTTACCGCCAGCGTAGCCGGGGGCGTCGGAATGGCGTGTGTGGTGTCGGGGTGGTCCGTGAGTTCTCCGTCGGCGACGAAATCATCCCAAAACTCCCGAAAGGTCCAGTTCCAGCCCAATTGCGCCCAGGAAGTCCGGTAGGTCACGTCTTCGGAAGGGGTGGTCAGGGCCATCGTTCCCCAGTTGACATCTTCGGGGTCCACCCCCTCGGAGGACATAAAGATGCCCGCCAACCCCTCGCCTGCACGATATTCATTGACATTCCCTTTGGGCTCTCCGCTCCAGCCATCCGCGCCGATATAATTGGGCACCATCCCGCAAATGGCGGCCTCTATGGCCTCATCCGACGTGTTGGTCAGTACGTATCGCAACACCGCCACAGGAATACCGCTCTTGTCCGCATCGCCCATGATCAGGGGGTTGAAGGCTTCCAGACGTACCTGCATAGGCACATCCTGATGCCTGAAGTCCACCTGGGCAAGGGGGTAGGCTGCTGCAAAAGAGGTCTCTTCAAACCGGGGGAAACCCGAGTTGACGGCATCCGCTCCCCAGTCTCCATAGTATTCCTTGACCTGCACAGGCCCTTCCAGCACTCTGACCTTGCCTTCGCGGTCCTGCTGCTTGTAATACAAGGCGAAAAACGGTCCGTTGGCGATCGTAGGCAGAACCAGCTTGAAGGCGGGTAAGAAGCCGAGAGCGCCCCGGTTCATGATCTCCCAGTCCCGCAAGTCCCCCCGGCCACCCAGTGAAACGGTGCCCGTGCCGATGCCGCCCAGGGGCATGGCGACTTCATCGAGATATTGGCCCGAATAGGTTTTCAGGACCGGCCATTCGGTATTCCATTGGGTGGTGGATGTTTGACAGGCAGAGGCAACCACCAGCAACATCGCGCCCCAAAAAAGTGCGAGCCTGGACATGGTTCAGATACGTTTTAGCCCGGAAATTCTTCTTCGCCCGATGATAAACAAGCCCGGCTTCAGAGTTCTGACCGACCGGGAAATATTGGTAGCAACGCGGGCGCCCGCCTCTTTAGGGCCTTTCCCAAAAACCAAAAGGCGATGAGTGAGGCAAAAGGGTGGCAACGAAAACAAATGTTAAGGTTAACATTCGGTTCTGCAAAACCATCCTCACCTCACTAAAGGCCAAAGTAGCCACCCCGTCGTTTCTTATCAAGAAATTTTTGCAAAAATGGTTTGTCCCGTCGGGCCTTGCGTTCGGGTTTCGAGACGCCTGGCCCGAGGCGCTCCGTCTTACCTCTCCCAATCAAGCTGCTGCCGATAAAAATCCAACTCCTGCTTTTCCTGCCCGTTCAAAGAGGTCGTATCCTGCATCATCAAGTGCTCAAAACGGGTTCTCTGGAAGGCCCGCATCTCCGTCACCATACTATCGGCCATGGCTTGGCCGTACGGGCTTTGAGGATACCGGGAGATGTCTGTCAAGGCAGGATAGGTGGAGCCGATGGGCCGGCTGTTTTTTCCTTTTTGTCCATAATCCCCTATATCCTCCCTGGCCCGATTTGCAAGCTCCGTGAGCCGTTGGACCACCTCCGGGTGCTCGCCGGCGAGATTTCTTGTTTCCCCGATGTCGGTTTCGAGATCAAAAAGAAGATCCTCCGGCAAGACCTCGGCCGCATTGGTAAACCAGGGGGCGCATTCTCCGTAAATCCCCTCTCGTTTCTCCGGACGGGCGAAATGGAGCTTCCATTTCCCTGCCCGGACAGCCTGTAACCAGGTCCCGGCGTAATGATAATACACCTCATGAAGCGGTTCCGCCGGATCCTCTCCCGTCATCAACGGAAAAAGATTTTTCCCGTCAATCACTCTGTCTTTCGGCATCTCCGCACCGGCAAGGGCAGCAAGGGTGGGAGCGATGTCAATGATTCCAACGACCTGTCGACTGGTCTGAGAAGCTGGTATCACGTTCTTCCATTTCATGATCGCAGGCACGCGAACTCCTCCTTCCCAGGTCGATATTTTGCTTCCTCGCAGGGGGCCTGCACTGCCCGACTGTTCTCCGTGCCCGGCCCACGGGCCGTTGTCGGAGGTATACATGATGAGCGTGTTTTCATCCAGGTTTTCCTGCTCCAGTTTCTCGACGATTCGGCCCACGCTCCAGTCGATTTCCTCAATCGCATCGGCATACAGGCTGACCCCGCTTTTCCCTCTAAAACCCTCCCCCGGGTAAATAGGAATATGCGGCATGGTAAAGGCGAGATACAGAAAGAACGGGCCTTCCTTGTGCTCATCGATAAAACGGAGACTCTCACGAGTGAAGTCCCGGGTCATCCGGGAATGATCGGGGCGGATGGTAAGAAGGGAGTCATTGCGATAAAGCGGAACCGCAAAATTTTCAAAGGGCTGCGTCCCGTTCACCAGTCTGATCCCGTAGAAAAAGTCAAAGCCCTGCCGATTCGGCGCAAAGGCGTCTTGTTCTCCCAGATGCCATTTGCCCACAGCGGCCGTAGCATAGCCCTTTGTTTTGAGCACCTCGGCAATGGTAACCTCATCGGGATGCAGGCCAAAAGGAGAACCCCACAACTGGACATCGGCAAAGCCCGTCCGAGGCGCGTAGCTACCGGTCATTAAGGCAGCCCTGGAAGGGGAGCAGATCGGGTGGACATAAAAGTCCGTGAACAATATTCCTTCGTTTGCCAGTTGGTCGATATGGGGAGTACGGATGGTTTGTGACCCGTAACTGCCCAGGTCCCCATAGCCTTGGTCATCGGTCAGAATGACGATGATATTAGGGCGGGTAGAGGTGCTCCCGGCTTCAGGTGTTTGGACCTGGCATGAACCAAGCAACATCAGGATCCATGACCAGAACAACGGCCCGAGCGTCCAGTTTTCTTTCCCCTTTTGCATAATCGATACGCGATCTATGCAATTATCGCATAATACATGCATGATCTATGCATTAATTGCATAGACCAGAGGGGGTTGGCTCGATTTCCCCGCAAATTCCTTACAAAACAGTCAGATACTGGACGCTGAACAGGCGGTCCGCGTCCATCCAGACATTGCGTACGGCGAACCCGGCCCGCTCCGCAAGGCCCTGGAAACGCTCCAGGGTGAACTTGTACGAATATTCGACGCAGATGGGCTCGCCTTCCTCGAAACGGATATGATGCCCGTTCACGCGCACGGTCTGATCGCATGCGCTTACCAGAGACATTTCGATCCGCCCCTCCTCGAGGTTGTAGATGGCCCGGTGCCGGAAAGTTTCCGGATCGAACGTGGCGCCCAGTTCCCTGTTCATGCGGCGCAGCAGGTTCTTGTTGAACGCCGCCGTAACGCCTTGCGCGTCGTTGTATGCCGCCTCGACCGTAGCCCGGTCCTTTTCGAGGTCTACCCCGATCAACAGTCCGCCGCCGGGGCCCGCCGCCCGCACCATGCGCGCAAGAAAGGCGTGCGCCTCGTGCGGTTCGAAATTACCTATGGTGGACCCGGGAAAATAGACCACCGTGCGCGCTGCATCGAAGCCGTTGGAGGGGACCGCAAAGGAGGCCGTGTAATCCGCCGGGACGGCGCGCATGGGAATATGCGGGTACATCTCCTGGAGATGACGCATCGAGGCGTTCAGATGCTCTTCGGAAATGTCGATGGCCACATAGCCGGCCGGTTCCGGCATGCGGTCCAGCAGAAGGCGCGTCTTCAGGCTGCTTCCGCTGCCGTATTCGAGCAGCAGACAGCGGGGGCCGAGGCAGGCGACGATTTCGTCGAAATGCGCCTCCATGATGGCAAGCTCCGTAGCCGTCGGGTAATACTCCTCCAGTTCCGTAATCCGGTCGAAGAGATGCGAGCCACGCGCGTCGTAGAGATACTTGCACGGAAGGGACTTCGGCGTACGCCCCATGCCTTCCAGAACGTCGGCAAGGAGGGCATCGGCGGACAAAGGCACAGAACGGGTCATGAATTCGGTGGCGGATAGCGTTCGGAAAATATACCTGAAAGCGCCGCCGAGGGTGTAGCGATGTTCGTACGAAGAGGTTGGGCCAGGGTTGCGCGCTTCTTGTTACGGATCCCGGGCCAACCGGAATCCCGTGAATTGCCAGGCCGCTTCCGGCGGAAAGAAATTGCGATACGTGAGGCGTATGTGTGTTCTCGGCGTGGCGCACGAGCCGCCGCGCAGCACGAACTGGTTGCACATGAATTTGCCGTTGTACTCGCCGAGCGCTCCTTCGGCGGGGGCATAGCCGGGATAGGGGGCATACTGGCTGCGCGTCCACTCCCATACATCGCCGTAGAGTTGCCGCAGCGCCGCGGCCCCGGCGCCGGTCGATCCATTCGTTC